>JBFWJB010000077.1:0-10511 GCA_050253435.1 Rhodospirillaceae bacterium | reverse complement strand
CCGAGGAAGAGGTGGACTACGCCAAGCGCGTCGTCGCCGCGTCGGAACAGGCGGAAGCGCAGGGCCTGGGCGTGATCTCGCTGAACGGCAAGATGATCGACGCTCCGATCGTCGAGCACGCGCGCGTGGTTTTGCGCCGCGCCGCGGCTTCCGGCACCCGTAAGTGAGCGAGGGCAATGCAATGACTTCCGAAAATTTCGGCGAATTCCTGCACGCGAACGGACTGGAGGCGTTCTCCGGCGTCGCCGCGCGGCACCCGCACCTCGCCACTGCGGAAACCCGCCACGGCCGCAAGCTGTGCAAAAGCCTGGAGGATGCGATCCGCGCCTCCGGCCTCAAGAACGGCATGACCGTCTCCTTTCATCACGCCTTCCGCGAGGGCGACACGACGATCAACACGGTGGTGGCGAAGCTCGCGGAGATGGGCTTCCGCGGCCTCACGCTGGCGCCGTCCTCGCTGCTGTCGTGCAACGCCCCGCTGATCGAGCACATCAAGAGCGGCGTCATCCGGCGCATCTACACCTCCGGCATGCGCGGCAAGCTCGCCGAGGCGATCTCCCACGGCCTGATGGACGAACCGGTGCATATCCACTCCCACGGCGGGCGCGCCCACCTGATGGATACCGGCGAACTTTCCGTCGACGTCGCCTTCCTCGGCGTCTCCACGTCCGATGCCTTCGGCAACGCCAATGCGGTCAGCGGCCTGTCGCGCTGCGGCTCCCTCGGTTACGCCATGGTCGATGCGGCGCAGGCGAAAAAAGTGGTGCTGCTGGCCGAAAGCCTGGTGCCCTTCCCCAATGCGCCGGCGAGCATCCGCCAGGACCAGGTGGACTTCGTGGTGCAGGTGGAGCAGATCGGCGATCCCTCCAAAATTTCCGTCGGCGCGGCGCGCATCACCTCCAACCCGCGCGAGCTCCTGATCTCGCGCTTCGCGGCGGACGTGATCGAGCATTCCGGCTTCTTCGAGGACGGCTTTTCGGTGCAGACCGGTTCCGGCGCATCGGCCACTGCGACCACCCGCTTCCTCGAAACGCGCATGGTGCGCAAGGGAATCAAGGCCGCCTTCGCCCTCGGCGGCATCACCGGCAGCATCGTGGACCTGCACGAGAAGGGCCTGATCGGCAAGCTCTACGACACCCAGAGCTTCGATGCCGGGGCGGCGGAATCCTTGCGCGTCAACCCGGAACACCACGAGATTTCCGCCCACACCTACGCCAACCCGACCTCCAAGGGGGCCTACAGCGACTGGGTGGACGTGGTGATCCTCTCCGCGCTCGAAGTCGACCTCGACTTCAACGTCAACGTCATCACCGGGTCGGACGGCGTGATGCGCGGCGCCTCCGGCGGGCACTCCGACGTGGCGGCGGGCGCCAACCTGCCGATCGTCGTCGCGCCGCTGATCCGTTCGCGCATTCCCACGGTGGTGGAGCGCGTCACCACCATCGTGACGCCGGGAGAGACCATCGGCGTCCTCGTCACCGATCACGGCATCGCGGTCAACCCCAACCGCCCGGACCTGGATGCGCGCCTGCGCGCCGCCGGTCTGCCGGTGTTCACCATCGAGGAACTGCACGCCCGCTCCCTCGCGCTCACCGGCAAGCCGCAGGCGATCAAGTTCCTCGACAAGATCGTCGGGGTGATCCGTTACCGCGACGGCAGCGTCATCGACGTGGTCCGCCAAGTGGAGGGCGAACGATGAGCATGAAGACCCTGCGCGAAGGCCCGGATGCGCCGCTCGCCGCGATTTTGGAAGCCCGCGAGCGCCGCGTCGCGCGGCGCGGCGCGGCTCTGGCCGGGAGGCAAGGCGCCGCGGCGGTGACCGTCACCGTGGTAATGCCCGGCCCGGTCAAGGATTGCGGCCTCTCCCGCCTGGTGCATGCGGCGGCGCTGGAGTCCCTCGACCGCCTGTGGGCCGAGCAAGGCTGGCAAGCGGATGCCGCGGTGCGCGAAACGCCTCTCACCGGGCCGGAGGCAATGTTCGTCATTGCGGCGGACGCCACCGTGCTCAAGCGGGCGTTGATCGATCTGGAGGAACACCACCCCCTGGGCCGCCTGTGGGACATCGACGTCGCCGCGCCGGACGGGCAGGCGGTTTCGCGCGGCAGCCTCGGCCTGCCGCCGCGGCGCTGCCTGGTGTGCGGCCGCCCGGCCCACCTCTGCGCACGGTCGCGGGCGCATCCCCTGGAGGACCTGCTGAAGGCGATGGAACGCCGCGTCAACGCCTGGATATTCCACCCTCAGCCTGCGCTCGCCCTCGAAGGCTATTGTGCGCCTCACCACTAAAAGTCCCGGCGGTGCGGAGCGATAGGCCGCACCGCCATTTTTTTTGCTATAACGGGTCGAACCGAACCGACCGGCCCCGAGACCACCCCCGATGATCGACCCGATTTTCCAAACGGCCATGCAGACCCTCGCCGAGCTTTCGGCGCAGCTGGATTTCGTGCTGGTGCCGGGGTTCAAGAACAGCGGACCGGAACACTGGCAATCCCTGTGGGAACGGCACGGTCCGCATTTCGCACGCATCACCCAAAGCCGCTGGGACAATCCGGACGTAGACCTGTGGGTGGACGCCACCCGCCGCCTGCTGGCGGCGCGCGGGCGGCCGGCGATCCTTATCGGCCACTCCCTCGGCGCACTCGCCGCGATCTGCCTCGCCGGAGAGGCGCACCCTCTGGTCTCTGGGGTAATGCTGGTGGCCACCGCGCGGCCCAGCCGCTTCGAAGCGGTGGACCGCGTGCCGCACCACGCCCTCGGCGTTCCGGCGGTCATGGTGGCGAGCCAGAACGACCCGCTGATGCGCTTTTCCCGTGCGGAATACTGGGGCCGCCTGTGGGGCGCGGATCTGATCGACATCGGCGAAGCCGGGCACATCAATGCGGAATCCGGATACGGCCCATGGGGTCAGGGGCTGAACATCCTCGCTCAACTGGCGCGAACGGTCGCCTGAAAAGCGTCCGGGCTACGTGAGTTGGGTTTTGCTTAGGTTGTGGCCCGCCTTTCCAGTCCTACGCCTGTCCCGCAACCACCTTCATTCGCTTCCATCACACGGCATGCGCCATCACGGCACGTCCGATGCCCTATCGGAACAACCAACCCTATGCGCCATCGTCATCAGGGTCATCCACCCCGGCTACAAAAGCCTGTACTTGCGGACGGGCCTGCCGATGGCCGGGTACTCCAGATGGCTGACCACTTTCCCCGTATACTCCAGATAGACCAGGTATTTTTTGATCGACACCCGGGACAGCCCGACGGCCTGCTCCATGTCCTTGATGCTGCAGCTTTCCGACTGGGTCTCGAGGTGCTTTTGAATGACCTCGAGGGTGCTGGTGTCCACCCCCTTGGGAAGCGACGGCTTGGCGCGGATGAACACCCGCCTGTCGAGGAGGCTCTGGTCCAGTTCGGTGTGCGAGTCGAGCAGCCTGCGCCGCTCGCGGTAGGACACCAGGGCCGCCTCGAAGCGTTCGAAGGTGAAGGGCTTCATCAAATAGTCGATCACCCCGAGGCGCAGCGCCGCCTTGATGTCCTCGCTGCTGCGGTCCGCGGTGATCATGATGACGTCCACCCGCGGGTATTCGTTGCGGACGCGCTGCAGCAGTTGCAGCCCGTCCATCCCCGACATGAACACGTCCAGCAACAGCAGGTTCACCTCGTTCCGCTTCAGGAACTCGAGGCACGCCTTGCCGGTGGTGAAGCTGCCGCGCAGAGAAAACGCCTTGAGGCGGGCGAGATATTCCCCGTTTATCGCGGCGACCATGGGGTCGTCTTCGACGATGGCGACATCGATCATGCATTCGCTCCGTGATCCGCCTGCAGCGGCAACTGCACCGTGACGGTCGTCCCTTTCCCCGGCGCCGAATCGATTTCCAGCGTGCCGCCGAGGGAATCCACCGTAAGCAGCACGAGGTAGAGCCCGAGGCCGCGCCCGTGCCCCTTGGTGGAGAAGTAGCGCGCGAAGATTTTATCCATCAGGCTGTCGTCGATGCCCTCGCCGGTGTCCCTGATCATCGTCCACAGGGTATCGTCGTCCAGGGTGAAGGCCACCGTCATGTTCTTCTCGGGCGTGTCGGCCATGGCGTCGAGGCCGTTGTCGAAGAGGTTGCCGACGATGGTGACGACCCCGTTGCGCAGTTTCGGGTCCCGTATCTCGTGCAGGATGCCCTCGATTTCGAGATCGACGTGAATCCCCAGTTCCCGCGCCTTGGCGAACTTGCTCGAAAGGAAACCCGCGATCACCGGATCCTTGATGCCGGAGGTGATGCTGGCGTGGTCCTTGAGCCGCACGCCGATGAGGGTCGAAAGATAGTCCGAGAGCGCGGCGTACTGCCGCTTCCGCAGCAGGCCGTAGATGACGTGCAGCTGGTTGAGGAACTCGTGGGACTGGGTGCGCAGCGCATCGACATAGCGGTTCACGCCGGTCAGGTTCTCCGCCAGCTGGCGGACCTCGGTCATATCCCTGAACGTGGCGATCGCCCCCACCAGGACCCCCTTGACCATGATCGGCCTTCTGTTGGTGAGGATGATCGTGCCGTGGAGATTCTGCTCGTTGTCGAATTCGGCGCGGCCGGTCTGCAGAACCTCGCGCAGCCGCGAGTTGGGCACCACGTCCTCCACCGGCTTGCCGAGAAATTCCCCGCGCACGCCGACGTTGTTCAGGATGCGCTCGGCCGCCTCGTTGACCATGGTGACGCGGGCGTTCTTGTCCACCGCCACGATCCCCTCGCGCACGGTGCTCAGCATGGCGACGCGTTCTTCGAGGCTCCGCGCGATCTCCTCCGGCTCCAGGCCGTGCAGCACGTTGATGATCCCCCTGGAAAACAGAACAGCCAGGAGCACGCCGCCCAGCATCAGGAAGAACAGGGCGGGCCACATCGGCGCCACGAACCGGCTGATCGTCCTTTCGATGGAATCGGACATGATGCCGACGATGACGGCGCCGACCTGCCTGCCGTCGTCGGCGTCGATCGGCACCAGGGCGCGCAGGGAACGGCCGAACGTGCCCGTGGCGAACGAAATGTAGCTCTTCCCCTCCAGAACGTCGCCGGCATCGCCGCCGACGACATGCTTACCGATATTCCGCGCCGTGGGGTGGTAGGTGCGGATTCCGTGCATATCGATCAGCACGATGAACCGCACCTGGCTGGCCTTGGAAAGCAGGCTGAGTTCGCTCGAAACGGCAGGGAAGAGATCCCGCTCGCCCTGCATGAAGCGCTTGATCAGGGGCATGTGCGCGGTGATTTCCGCCACGTTCATCGCCTGGGCGCCCGCCACCTGGCGGTATTCCGAATCGATGAGGTAGCGCACGTGAATGTGCAGGAGGATGACCGACGGCACGAACATCACGCAGACCAGGAGGATCAGCTTGGTCCGCAGGCGCGTTTTGCGAAACAGGGAGGAGAGCCAATGAAACCGCATGCCGTGCCTCCGACCGTCTAATGCACTGCACCATTATGGAGAAAGCGGCAGCAAGACACGAGGGCGCGAATGCCCGAAAACCGGCCGGCGGACCGGACGCCTCCAAGTCCGCCGGCACGGCACGGCTACACCCCGTAGACCTTGTCCACGATCGTGCCGTCCCGATACTCGACCACGCCGACGACCTTGTCGGTCCGCACCGGAGCCTTGGGCACGCCGGTGATGCGCAGGGCGGTTTCCCGCAGTTCCTCGATGGGACAGACGGGAATCTTCGCCTCCTTGAGACGGTCGATCAGGTCGCTCCGCAACGGATTCACCGCCACTCCCCGCTCGGTCACCAGCGCATCCACCGTGCGGCCGGGCGTGGTGATGGTGGTGCACCGCTCCACGACGATGGGCAGGCGCGCCCGGATCAGCGGCGCGACGATGATCGTCAGCTTGGCGCCGGCGGCGGCGTCGTTGTGCCCTCCCGACCCGCCGATGATCGCGCCGTTGGAGTCGGTGAGCACGTTGACGTTGAAATCGGTATCCACCTCGGAAGCGCCGAGGAGCACGGCGTCGAGGAAATCGACGCAGCAGCTTTTCTGCTTCGGGTTGGCGTAGGTGTCCGCCGAGATTTCCTGGTGCCGCGCATTGTCCCGCATCGAGTGCACGCTGGAGAGGTCGAAGCACTGCACGTCGAAGATGTTCTCGAACAGACCTTCCTCCAGCATCTCGACCATGTATCTGGTGATGCCGCCGAGCAGGAAACCGCCCTTGAGGCCGAGCTTCCGCATGTCCTCGCGCAGGAAGAGGGAGGCGGCGAGCGATGCGCCCCCCGCCCCGGTCTGGTAGTTGAAGCCGTTGCGCAGCAGCCCGGAGGCGCGGATCACCGCCTGCGCATTGCGGGCGATGGCCAGGGCAAGGGGGTCGCGGGTGAGGCTGATGGAGCCGGAGACGATCCCCGCGGGATCGCCGATCTTGTCCACCACCACCACGTGGTCCACCCGGTTGTGGGGGATGGAGACCCGGGTCAGCGCCTCCTCGGAGACGAAGTCGGTCACCGCCAGGACCGTCTGTGCGTGTTCCACATCCGGCAGGATGTAGCCGAGGGAACCGCAGGCCGAGGGCCCCTGCGTGCCGTTGATGTTGCCGTATTTGTCGACGCAGGGCGCGGCGACGACGGCGATGTCGATCTTCAGCGAGCCCTCGCCGATCGCCCTGGGGCGGCCGCCGTGGGAACGGAAGACGACCGGCTTCTCCAGGATGCCCCGGCTCACCGCCTGGGCCAGGGGGCCGCTCATGTAGTCGGTGTCGAGGGCGGCGATCAGCCCGCTTTCGATGTGCGGAATCATCGCCTTGTGGACGGGAAACAAAGAGGACATGGCGATGGTCAGGCCCTTGACCCCGATTTTCGCCGCGGCCTCCAGCACCATGTTGGCGACGAAGTCGCCGTTGCGCAGATGGTGGTGGAAGGACAGGGTCATACCGTCGCGAAGCCCGGCTTCCCGCAGCGCGGAAACGAGATCGGGCAGGAATTTCTGAGTCACGGTCTACCTCCTATTCGGCCATCTGCAGGATGCGTTCGGCGCGCTTGATGATCGGCAGATCGACCATCATGCCATCGAGGGAAACCGCCCCCTTGCCATCCCGCTCCGCCGCTTTCGCCGTTTCCATCACCCGCGCCGCCCAGGCGATCTGGGCTTCCGTCGGCATGAACGCCTCCTTGACCGCGTGGACATGGTGCGGCGAGATCAGCGCCTTGCCGGAAAACCCGAACTGCGCGGCGCGGGCGGCATCCTTCGCCAGGCCTTCCATGTCGGTGACGAAGGGAAACGGCGTATCCACCGCCGCGATGCCGCAGGCCTTGCAGGCCATCAGCAGGCGCCCCCGGGCATAGGCGATCTCTTCGCCCTCCGGCGTCCGCCGCGCGCCCATCTCCGCCGTCAGGTCCTCCGCGCCGAGCAGCATGCCGGCCAGGCGGCCGCCGGCCGCGGCGATCGCCGAGACGTTCTCGATGCCGCGGGTGCTCTCCACCAGCGCCATCAGGCGGATGTCGCCTCCCTCGCCGGGGGAAGCGTCGATGCAGGCGGAAATCTCGCGCAGGTCATCCGGGCGCTCGCACTTGGGCAGGAGGATGACATCCGCCCGCCCGGCCACCGCCGCGGCCACGTCGTCACGCCAGAACGGCGTATCCAGACTGTTGATGCGCACCACGCACATCACGCCCTGCGGCCTGAGATCGGTAAGGCTGTGGCGCACCAGGATGCGGGCCGCGTCCTTTTCCGCCTTTGCGACCGCATCCTCGATATCCAGGATCACCGAATCCGCGCCCAGGCTGTCGGCGCTGGCCAGCATGCCGGGGTTGTTTCCGGGCATGAACAGCATCGTCCGGAAGGCTTTCATCGCAGCGCCTCCTTGTAGCGTGCCGCCACCGCTTCCATCCGCGCCACGATCGTGCATTTCAGCGCGCCGCGGTCGTTCGCGTGGATGTCCACGCCCTTGAGCCCGGCCTCGGCCAGGCAGTCCTTGATGGTTTGCAGGATGTCGTCGCCGAACTGCTGCATGACGATGCTCTCGACGGTGATGGAGCCGCCCTCTCCGTCCGGTGCGGCGGTCATCCTGATGAAGATGTCGTTGGACTCCAGGGTTCCTGCCTGGGCGCTCGATATCTGCCCCACTGTCATCCTCCTCCGGCCGGTCGGCCGCGTTGTGTGTTCGACTTTCCCGGCCTAATGGCGGCCGCTCCTGCCGCGCAGGGCCTCGGCGATGCCGCGGCCCTTGTCCGACAGGAGAAATTCCAGCGTCGTTTCCGGGACGAGTTGCCTCAGTTCTTCGGTGCGTTGTCCGTAACGCTCGTCGCGCAGTATCTCCCGCACCTTGGAGGCGCTGATGATGCCCTCGCCGCCGCACCTGCGCGGGATTTCGCAAAACCCGATGCCGTGGGCGGGCAGCACGCGGCGCATCACCGCGTTGTAGGTGGCGGTCGCCGGGCAGTAGGGTTCGTCGCCGACGAAGCGGATGGCGATTCCCATGTCCGGCGCGACCTTCGCGGCGAAGATCTCCGCGTCCAGGCCGGCATGCACGGCGGCATGCGCCGCCTTGCCCGAGAAGTAGGCGGGAAAGCTCGACCGCGACACCATGTACGGCCCCGCCGGAAGCACGGCGGCCCCGGCGATGCCGGACACGCCCGCGCGGACCAGGGCCAGCCTGTCCTCGAACGGAAAGGAGGATGCGTCCTCCTCGACCACGAAAACCGCCACCTGCGGGCACCGGCGCGCGGCTTCCTCGACCAGCCCGCGGTGACCGAGGGTGAAGGGATTGGCGTTCATCACCACCGCGCCCAGGGGGGCGTCCCCCTGCGGCAGGGCGGCCAGCGCGCGCTGCAGCTCGGCCCGGGTTTGCCGCATCCACGCGGCGTAGTCCGGAGAGCCGAACTCCAGCAGGGCCGCGGTCTCGGTGGCGGCCACGAGGTGAAAGCCCATCTCCGCGAATTTGGACGCCTCTTCCGGCTTGGTGAAGATGCAGACGCGCCCGAACCCTTTGCCGAGCGCTTCGGTCAGGATACGTCCCACCAGGGACGAGGCGAGCCCCTGTTCCTGGTGGGTGCTGCTGGTGCAAACGCCGCAGATCACGTTGCCCGCGAGAAAGGCGGCCCCGACCAGACGCCCGTCTTCGTAGAAGCCGAGCCCGCTGTCGATGCCTTCCGGCATATCGAGCCCCGCTTCCCGCAGCAGATCGGCGGCTGCGGCGCGTTCGCGGGAGGTGACGATATGGTTGTATCCTTGGACAAGCATGATCGCGGATATCCTAGTAGAGCAACGGAATGGTCAGTCCGACGACGATCAGAATAAGCGCTCCGCCGAGCCGTGAGGATATCTGAGCGAAGGGCATGAGCTCGAAACGGTTG
The DNA here is from genome assembly GCA_050253435.1 of Rhodospirillaceae bacterium. Taxonomy (GTDB): domain Bacteria; phylum Pseudomonadota; class Alphaproteobacteria; order Rhodospirillales; family Rhodospirillaceae; genus Oleispirillum. The sequence continues at coordinate 1,207 of JBFWJB010000077.1, read as the reverse complement.
GCGGCGGACAGCACCGCCACGTCGCCCGTGCCGCCCATATTCGCCATGCACAGCCCCGCGGCAATGGCGGATTCGATGAAGTTGAAGCCCACCAGCAGACCGCCGAAACCAGCACCGATGACCGCGCCGATGATGACCGACAGGACGAGGAAGAAGGTCTGGAAGGTGAAGGCGTTGATCACCACGCCGAGGTCGGTGTAGGTCACGCCCACGCCGATCAGCAGGGGGGCGGTCATGTACTTGGCCACGAACTGGAACCAGGCCGCGCAGGATTCCTGCAAGGCCTGCGGCACCACGCCCGAAACCTTCAGAACGGCCACGCTGATGATCATCAGCGCGTAGTAGTGCAGGGGAATGAACTTCGCCAGCACATGGCCGAGAAGCAGCATGCAACAGGCGACGAACAGCCCCACGCCGAGGGTCTGGATGGTCACCGGAACGGAGACGGCGGGACCGTGGTCCTCGTCGCCGCTGCGGATCAGCTTTCCATTGCCGGTGAGCTTCGGATACTTCTTACCCAGACGGTCCAAAAGCCCTCCGGAGATGATCGCCAGAACGTTGGCGATCGCCATCGGCGGGATCAGCATGGAGAGAATCTGCTTCGTCTCCATCTGGGTGCTGCCGTGCAGGATTTCCGACATCGGCAGCACGCCCGCGCCCAGGCCGCCGCCCATGATGGGATAGCAGACGAAGGCGATCGCCTTGCTCCAGCCGAAGCCGGTGACGAACCCGACGGCGCCGGCCAGGAAGGACGCCGCGGCAAGGCCCAGGAAGATCGGCACCGCGAAACGCACCCCCGCCTTGACCAGCAGTTTGGCCTGCATTCCGAAAATCGAGCCGCAGATCAGGGCGGCAATATAGAAATCGAGAAAGTTCGACGGCTTCATGAAGCCGTCGATGACCTTTTTGACGCTTACGGGCATGATGCCGAAATAGACGAGCGCGGCACTGACGAAAATGCAAAAAAGCGGACCGCCGCCGAGGTAGTTGTTCACCAGGGGCGTCCGCGCTCCCAACCAATCAAGAAGAAAACCCATGGACATGGTGACGGCGAAACCGCCGGCCATGCCTCCGGGCAGCTTGCCGAGGGCACAGGCGAGACCGACCAGGACCGACAGCACCAGCACGTGGGGAAGTTTTATCCCCATGATTTCAATATTATTCATACGGCACCTCTCACAGGTTGCAGTGGAGCCTATACGTCCTC
>JBFWJB010000076.1:0-10544 GCA_050253435.1 Rhodospirillaceae bacterium | reverse complement strand
CGCTGGGCTTCGCAGGCCCCGCCGCCGAAAAAGACGCCGATACCGCAATCGCAAAGCTTAAACTCTGAACCACAGGCGCGGAGCGGCCCCTCCGGGGGCCGCTCCGCCGCACGGGGAAGGACCGGTCGAATCTAAACCGCCATGGCGACCAGGGAGGTACCGGCGCCCTTATTTAGCAGAGGGGGGAGGAGGGGCCTGGAAGCGCCGTCGCGGGTCTGGTGCTTTTGTGCATCCTCCCAAGAGTTCTGTACGGCGAATTCGTCGAATTTCTTCAGGAACACCTCGATGCAAGGATTCGTGTTTTCGGGGTCCCAGACCAGTTCCACGTTGATCAAGCAGTCTTCTTCCTCAAGCGCCAGCAGCGTCGCACGGTCTCCCAGCAGGTGGCGGCGATGCTTCGGCAGCATCACCACCGCACGATCGTTGAACTCCAGGGTGAAGCAGCAGGTTTCCAGGTTCGTGCATTCCTTGGCCACGTCGATTTCGACGCCATACCGCTCGAGGAAACAGGTATTGCACTCCCAGGCCACCGGCAACGCCTCCTGGCTGACGGAGATGATCGGCCAGTTCTCCAGTTCCCGGATGGAAAGGGTCTTCTTCCGCGCCAGCGGATGCTTGATGTTGACTGCAACGCACATCGGGTCGGAGAAGATGCAGATGCTCCGCAGCGCCTTGTTGCGCCTTCCGTCGTTCGGGCGAATGAGGAAGGCGACGTCGCAGGCGCGCTTTTCCAGATCGACGAGAGCCTCGTCCAGATCGCAGTCGTAGCATTCGGTGGCGATGTCGGCATGGAGTTCGTTGAACCAGCCGAGAAAAGTGGAGAGAAACGGACGTGTGGCTTCACCGAGAAAGGCGATGCTCAGGCTGTGCTGACCCTTTCCCTGGAAGGATTGGATCGTGGAGAAGGATGATTCGCACAGAGAAAGTATCTTGCGGGCTTCCTCCGCGAAGAGCTTTCCAACGGGAGTAAGCTCCACCTTATGGGTATCGCGCTCCAAGAACCGCGCGCCGAAGGTGTCTTCCAGGGATTTTATGTGGCGGCTCAGAACCGGCTGAGTCATGTTCAGACGTTCTGCGGCGCGCGTAAAATTCATGTGTTCTATTAAGGTGAGGAATTCATGCAGAAGCCTCGTTTCCATTGTTCGGTTCCTCCACTAAGGCGAATCGTATCATGGTCACCCGATACTTTAATTCTACATACGATGTTGTGTTCTTTCATGCGCATAAACTCCATGAAACGGACGGATCATGGAGGAAGACTGCGTTATTCTTGCCCAAAGGATACGCAAACATAAACATTGGCACCAGCATGAATTCGGAGGCTTTGGGTCCCCCCGCTGCACCCGGGAGTATGTCCGGGGGCGTCTTCAGCCGATCGGGGCGCTGTGGACGCGCCGGCCTCTTCCTACAGGATGCACCCCATGATGTCGGAACGGGGTGGTGCGGGCCTCGCATCAGAGGAAACGGGGCGCCTCATAAGGTCATGCCCCTGCGGGAAACCGGATTTTGGTTCCCGCATGGGCAAATTGCCGGAGATACGGCAATCTCAGTTGATCGGCACCGAAAAGCCGAGGTGCAGGAACGAGATCTTTCCGGCGTTCTCCGCATAGATGCCATGCAGGTAGCGCGCGGTGAGCTTTACCTTGCCGAAGTCGTAGGCGATCAGCGGGCCGGCTTCGAGTTGCATCGCCTTGTTGCCGCGGGAATTGAAGCCATCCACGGCGGCAACGGTCTGTCCGTTGACCTCGTCGTCTTCAAGCTGCTGCGTATAGTTGCCGACCAGGCCCAGCTCCCAGGGGCCGAACTTCTTGGTGGCAGTCACGTCAAGGTAGTTCATTGTTCCCGAATAGTAGTCCGTCTTCTCGTTTTTCGTGTTGAAGTCGAGGGTTTCGGTGAGGGTCAGATTCCATCCGTCGGCGAGATAGCTGAGAGAGAAGCTCGGTTCGACTGTCCAGTAGTTGTTGGCATAGTTGCTGCCGCCCAGTACGTAGCGTCCCTGCGCCGCGCTGTATTCGTGCGCGGAATGGCCGTTCTTCAAATAGACGCTCAAGGCCGTGGAGGCGAAGAATCCGTCTCCCAGATCCCACGACAGGATGCCAGGCGTGACGATGGTGTTGAACATGCCCTTGGTCGAGGTGGAGCTTCCGTTCGCCGACCCGCCGTAGTCGGTGTTCGCCCACTGGAAGGGCTGGGTGACCGCCATGCCGTAGTTCGCCCCCAGCACGGTCCATCCCGGCACCCACAGGAGTGATGGCGCCAAATCCACATTCATCGACTTGATGTTGGAACCGCTTCCGGGCACTACGGCGGGATTACCCGATCCGTTTTGGAGTTTGCCGGATTCGATGGTCACGGTATTGCTGAAGTACAGCCCCTCGGGCGGCAAAGCGGCCGCGCCTCCGGTCGCCGCTCCGGGCATCATCGGGCTTTTCTTTTCCGCGCCGTGGGCAATTCCCAATGAAACCATGGATAGGGCGGCTGCCAGACATGCATAAGATCCAAACTTCCTCACCGTGTTCATTGTTATCCCCTTTTGTAATAATTATTGCCTCTAGTTTAGTTTTCATTTAGATGCGGGAAGCATGGATTTTCATGCAAATCTTCCGACATGCTGATGATATTATTGTAGTATCCAACATGAAGTTCTTTTTTTACATTACGGTTATGTATATTTAGTATAATGGAAGAGGCTCTCTAAGCCCTTGGAAATCCTGATCGATAGGAGTGGGAAAGGCCCCGCAGCACCGGCGCGCAAGGCCGGTGGCCCGTTTCGGGGCGGAGGGCGCTTCCCCGGAGGGTGAGTCCACCGAACGGCTTCCTCCCGACGCGAGTCTGAAAGCCGGCATGACGGCCGGGCCGAACCGCAACCGCACGCGGGAACGCAACTACGCCTGAGCCGAGGAAACGCTACACAAACCGGCTGCGGTGCTTTACCACTGTCGCCACGGCGCCGCCGTGGCGCCGTGGAAGAGGTACCCCGTCATGAGCCGCATCGCCGTTTGCGCGCCCCATTTCACCCGTATTCCCCAACTGCGCGCCGAGCTTCTCGCCGTCTATCCCGACGCCGACTTCAACGACGGCACGCGCGACCTCGCGGGGGAGGAACTGATCGCCTTCCTGCGCGGCCACGACCGCGCCGTGGCGGGCACCGAAAAGTTCACCGATGCGGTGCTGGCGGCGGTGCCGGAGCTTAAGCTCATCGCCAAGATCGGCGTCGGGCTGGACAGCCTGGACCTCGACGCCATGGTGCGCCGCGGCGTACTGCTGGGGTGGACGCCGGGGGTGAACAAGCGCTCGGTGTCGGAGCTCACCCTCTGCTACATCATCGCCGCGCTGCGTAAGGTGCAGGCGGTCAACGCGGACCTGCGCGCCGGCGTGTGGCGGCGGCAGGTGGGGCACACCCTTTCCGGAAAGACCGTGGGCATCGTCGGCTGCGGCCACATCGGCCAGGACGTGGCGGAGCTTCTCGCGCCGTTCGGCTGCCGCCTGCTGGTCCACGACATCCGCGACTATCCGGAGTTCTATGCGGCGCACGGCATGCGCGCCGTGGGGCTCGGCGAGCTGCTGGCGGAGGCCGACGTGGTGACGCTGCACCTGCCGCTCACCCCCGCCACCCGCGGCCTCATCGGCGCGCCGGAGCTGCGGCGGATGAAGCCCTCCGCGGTGCTGGTCAACCTGGCGCGCGGCGGCATCGTCGATGAGGCGGCGCTCAAGGACGCGCTGCAAAGCGGCGCGATCGCGGGCGCGGCGGTGGATGTGTTCGCGTGCGAACCCTGGCCGGACCGCGGCCTGCTCGCTCTGCCCAACCTTCTGCCCAGCACCCACATCGGCGCCAGCACCGACGAGGCGATCCTCGACATGGGGCGCGCGGTGATCCGCAATCTCGATAACGGCCGCCGGCCCGACCCGTCGTGGATTCCCGACTGGCGGCCCGCCCCCTAGGCCAGGTGCAGGGCGAGCCCGGAGTCGGCGATCAGCGCGGCCAGAGGCTCCGGCGGTTCAGCGTCGGAAACCAGCCCGGAAAGGGCTTCGAGGCGCGCGATGCGCATCGTCGCGGCGCGCTGGAACTTGCCCGCGTCGCCGACCGCGAGCGCGGCGCGCGCCTGGGCGATCATCATCTGCTTCACCGCCACTTTCTGCAGGTCGAAGTCCATCAGCGCGCCGTCGTCGTCGAAGCCGGAATAAGCGATCACCGCCACATCGGGGCGCAGGTCGCGGAGGCTGCGGCCGACGCTTTCCCCCACCATCGAGCCGTCGGGGCCGTGCACGAAGCCGCCGGTGACGAACAGCTCGATCCACGGCAGCCCGGCGAGGATCGCCGCGGCGCGCAGGTTGTTGGTGAACACCCGCAGCGACTCCTTCTCCCGCAGGGCTTCGGCCACCGCCTCGGCGGTGGTGCCGACGTCGAGGTACACCGCCGCGCCGTTGGGAATCAGCTCCGCCGCGCGCCGCGCGATGCGCGCCTTGGCGTCCAGCGCGGCGTGGCGCTTGTCGGCGTAGGCGGGGCGCGCCGTGGCGTTGCGCAGGCCCGCGCCGCCGTGGAAGCGTTGCAGCAGGGCGAGGGATTCGAGGCGGATGATGTCGCGGCGCACGGTCTGCGAGGTGACGTTGAAGCGCCCGGCAAGGGTCTCCACGGTGACGAATCCCTGCTCCCGCACCAGGGCGAGAATCTGCTGCTGGCGGTCGTTGAGGGGCGCTTCGGGGGATGTGCCGGGGGGCATGCTCGGGTCTCCTGGGGTGGATTCTCGTTCTAGCGATACAGGAAAGCGGGCATGTTGGAAAAGTGACAATCTGATGACGATATGCCCGGATTCTGACTCGATTCTTCGTGTGGATGTCTGTAATGTTGTATTTCAAACATATATCGCGACATAAAACAATCATTTGCAGTTCGGGTGTGGCTTTACGAGCATACCCTGAAACGGGTTTCCGGAGAGCGCCGTGCCGGCTTTCACCATCGCCTACCTGCTGTTCCTGGTCGCGCCGATCCTGCTGCTTATCGTCGGTTCGGTCGGGCACGTCTGGACCAACACCCTGCTGCCCTCCGGCCTCACCGGCGAATGGTACGCCGCGGTGTGGACCGACGGCAGCTTCCGCCGCGCCTTTTCCGTCAGCCTGTGGGTCTGCCTCGCCACCTGCGCCGCCACCGCGGCGATCGGGCTGCCGCTCGCCTACGGCATCTACGGCGCGGCGAAGAGGGGCGTGAAGATCGCCGCCCGCATCCTCTACCTGATGCCGATCGCCGCGCCGCCCTTGGTCCTCGGCTTCGGCTTCATCCTGGTGTTTTCCTCCGACACTCTGCCGTTTCTCGGCGCGTCGTGGCTGCTGGTGTGCGGCCACGTGGTGCTGACCCTGCCGTACCTGATGCAGACCCTGGTCTCGGACATGCGGCACCTCAACCTCGTTTCCCTGGAGCGCGCCGCGGAATCCCTCGGCGCGGGCTTCGGGCAGCGCTTCTTCGGCATCGTGGTGCCCAGCCTGCGCCACAGCCTCGCCTCCGGCCTGATCATGGTGGCCGCCCTTTCGATCGGAGAGTTCCAGTTGTCCAACCTCATCGCCGGGTTCCTTTCCCGGCCCTATCCCGTGGTGCTGCTGCAGGCGTTCTACGGCGCCACCGGGTTTGCCTGCGCCGCCACCGTGGTGCTGCTGTTGCTGGCGCTGCTTTCCGGCCTCGGCGCCGGGTTCGCCGGGCGCGGCGTGGTCGGGGGAGGGCGGCGATGAGCATTCTCATCGAGAACCTGGGGTTCCGCTATCCCGGCGGGGCAGGGCTGGAGGGGATCAACCTTTCCGTCGCGGCGGGAGAGTTCTGCGCGGTGATCGGCCCCTCCGGCTGCGGCAAGACCACCCTGTTGCAGCTTATCGCGGGTTTTCTCTTCCCCGGCGAAGGGGCGATCCATCTCTCCGGCGTCGAGGTGAGCGGCGTGCCGCCGCGGCTGCGCGACCTTGGCGTGGTGTTCCAGAACTATGCGCTCTTCCCCCACATGACGGCGGTGGAAAACGTCGCCTATCCGCTCAAGCTGCGCGGCATGGCGCGGGCGGAGCGGCTGGCCCGCGCCGGCGAGGCGCTGGAGCGGGCGCATCTTTCCGGCTTCGCCGACCGGTTGCCGACGCAGCTTTCCGGCGGCCAGCAGCAGCGCGTCGCGCTCGCCCGCGCTTTGGTCTTCCGTCCGCGGGCGCTGTTGCTCGACGAGCCCTTGTCGGCGCTGGATGCGGCGCATCGCGCGGCGATGCGCGACGAGATCCGCCAGGTGCAGCGCGAGCACGGCATCGCCACCCTGCACGTCACCCACGACCAGGAGGAGGCGCTGTCGATCGCCGACCGCGTCGCAGTGATGGAGGGCGGCCGCCTGCTTCAGGCGGCGCCGCCGCGCGAGCTTTACGACCGTCCGGTCAACCGCTTCGTCGCCGGATTCGTCGGCCACGCCAACCTGTTCGACGGCACGGTTTCCGGCGGCGGCATCGACACCGCGATCGGGCATCTGCGCTGCGCCGACGCAATGCCGCCCGCGGGCAGCCGCGTCACCGTGCTGATCCGCCCCGAGGCGCTGGAAATCCTCACCGCGCCGGACGCCGCCGCCGAAGACGGCGCGGCGCTTTACGGCGAGGTGACGCGCGACCGCTTCCTCGGGTCGCTGCGCCGCTTCGACCTGACCGTCGCGGGCGGAACCGTCCTCGGCGAGACGAGTTCGCGGGAACCGATCCTCGGCGTGCGCGTGCCGCCGCGGGCGGTTCACCTGTTGCCCCCGGAAGCCTGAGAAACCGGGGAGGGAAGGAGAGTTGCAGTTGTCCCTCACCATTGCGCATGGAGAAGCACGATGAAACGTCTGTTCGCCGCCGCCTGCACGCTGTTGGCCGTGGCTGCCGTTCCGGCCGCCGCGCAGGCTTTCGAAGGGCCGGAGCTCTATCCGGGCGAGGCCGCCCTCTACAAGGCCGCGCAGAAGGAGGGCATGGTGGTGTCCTTCGACACCGGCCCGACCTGGGCCAACTGGAAGGCCCAGTTCAGCAACTTCAAGAAGCGCTATCCCGGCGTCGAGATGACCTACAACGACATCGGCTCGGCCGCCACCGTGGTGGCGCTCGACAAGGCGCGCAACCGCCCGCAGGCGGACACCGCCTACTACTTCGCCGCCTCCGCCGTCGATGCGGTGAAAAAGGACGTGGTCGCGCCGTTTAAGCCGGTGAACTTCGCCAAGCTGCCCGACGTGTTCCGCGATCCGGAGGGCAAGTGGTTCACCATTCACAAGCTCACCATCGCTTTCGTCGTCAACACCAAGCTGGTGAAGACCCCGCCGCAGAGCTGGGCCGACCTGTTGAAGCCGGAGTACAAGAACACCGTGGTCTACCTCGACCCGCGCTCCGCCGGAGTGGGGCAGGTGACGGTGTTCGCCGCCAACTTCGGCAACGGCGGCGACATGAACAACGTGCAGCCCGGCATCGACTACATGGGCAAGCTGCACAAGGTGGGCAACGTGCTGCGCGTCGAGGGCACCACGCCCTACGCCAAGTTCGTCAAGGGCGAGATCCCGATCTGGATCTCCTACGAGAACGACGGCCTCAAGGCGAAGTACGTCGACGGCATGGGCGACGCCGTCGCCGTGGTCGTGCCCAAGGAGGCTTCCGCCGCCGCGCCCTATGCGATCAGCCTGGTGAAGAAGGGCCCCAACCCCAACGCCGGCAAGCTGTGGCTCAACTACATCATGACCGAAAAGGGCCAGACCACCTTTGCCGAGGGCTTCGTGCGGCCGTCGGTGCCGGGGGTGAAGCTGCCCGCCGATGTGGAAGCGAAGCTGCCCAACGCGCCGCAGGTGCGGCCGCTCGACGTCAAGGCCGCCGCCGCGAAAAAGGCGGAGATCGACGCGGGCTGGGCCAAGGCCGCCCTCGGCAAGTAAGCCTGTTGTGAACGGAGCCGCATGAGATGAAACCGTCGTCCGCATCCGCAAAATTGCTGTGGCTCGCCGTGCCCGGCATCGGCGTGCTGGCGGTGTTCTTCCTGGCTCCGCTCGCCACCGTGTTCGTCGAGGCGGCGCACGAGCGTGCGCTGCCTCGGCTGTTCGCCTCGCCCGATTTGTGGGATGCGCTCGCCGCCTCGCTCTGGCTCGGGGTGCGCGCCGCGGCGCTCTCCCTCGTCGTCGGCGTCGGCGTCGCGGCGCACCTCGCCCGCGTGTCGCCGCGGCTGCGTGCGCTGTTGCAGGTGCTGATCGCCCTGCCGCTCACCTTCTCCGGCCTGATCGTCGCCTACGGCTTCATCCTGCTGCTCGGCCGCGCCGGGTTCGTCACTCTGCTGCTGGCGAAGCTCGGGGCCGACCCGGCGGCGATCGCCGGGGCGTTCTACGGGCCGGTGGGGCTGACCGTCGCTTATTCCTACTACCTGATTCCGCGCGTCGTTCTGATGCTGTTGCCGGTGTTCCTCAACTTCGACCGGCGGCAGTTACAGGCGGCGGAAAGCCTGGGAGCGCCGCGCTGGCGCGCCTGGGCGGAGATTTTGCTGCCGCAGGTGGCGCCCACCTTCTTCGCCGCGTTCTGCCTGGTCGCGGCGGTGGCGATCGGCGCCTACGGCACCGCGCTTGCCCTGGTCGGCACGCAACTCAACATTCTGCCCTTGCGCCTCTACAGCCTGATCGCCGATGCGGGCGCGGATTTTCCGCTTGCCTCCGCGGTGTCGGTGCTGCTTCTGGGGGTGTGTTCGCTGATCATGGCGGTGGCGGAGATCGCCGCCGCCCGTTCGGAGGAAGAGCATGTACGCGCTTGATCCCGCCACCAACCGTCTCGTCCCCGCCGAAGGCGGTCCCCTCGACGCCATGGCGGCGTTGCGCTGGCTGCAGACCGAAAGCGGTGCGCCGTTGCGCGCCCCGATCGGCGTGATCGGCCCGCGCGAGGACGATACGGAACGCGAAGCCGCCGCCGAGGCGGTGGGCCGCCTGCTCGCCGAGGCCGGGTTCACCGTGCTGTGCGGCGGGCGCGGTGGCGTGATGCGCGCGGCGAGCAAGGGCGCGGCGGAGGCGGGTGGGCTGACCATCGGCCTCTTGCCGGGGGATAATGCGGCGGACGCCAATCCCTATGTGGCCGTGCCGATCGCCAGCGGCATCGGCGAGGCGCGCAACGCCATCATCGCCTGCGCCGCCGCGGTTCTGGTGGTGATCGGCGACAGCTACGGCACGCTCTCCGAAGTGGCGCTGGGGCTGCGCTTCGGCAAGACGGTGTTCGGCCTCTGCCATCCGCCGCAAGTGGAGGGCGTGCGCGCCCTGCCGGACGTCGCGGCCCTCGCCCCGGCGCTGGCGCGGCATCTCTTGGGCTGATCCGCGCAGGCCGCGAACACTCCCGGGTGAACAGTGCGACTCGGTTTCGTCTTTGCTTTCAAATCCTTGGGGACTTGAAAAAGCCCCACTTTATGCCGATTGTCATACTATGACCGGCGCGTGATCCCTGCCGGACAGGCCGACCCGTATCCCACCGTCGATCACGAGAGGGTGCCATGCCGACCGTCGCAGTCATCGGAAGCGGCCCGAGCGGCCTCGCCACGGCCAAGGCGCTGATCGAGCACGGGCTCACGCCGGTGGTGTTCGACGCCGCGCCGGACATCGGCGGCATGTGGGGCGGACCGGGGCGCGGCGCGTGGTCCTCCTATGCGCGCACCAACCTGTCGCATTACAGCTGCGCCTTTTCCGATTATCCCTGGCCCGCAGGCACCGACATCTTTCCGATGCGGCGCTCGGTCATCGACTACCTGCGCGGCTATATCCGCGCCTTCGGCCTGCTGCCGCACCTGCGGCTCTCCACCGCGGTGGAATACGTGGAGCCCGCGGGAGCGCAGGGCTGGCGCGTCACCGTGTTCGACGGCGCGAAGCGGGAGACCCTGGCCTTCGACAACGTGGTGGTGGCCACCGGCGTGTTCTCCCGCCCGCATGTGCCGCCGTTCGAGGGGCTGAACGCCTTCCAGGGCAAGATCTACCATGCCGCCGACTGCTATTCCGAAGAGGTCAACCGCCGCAATTTCGGCGGCAAGCGGGTGCTGATCATCGGCGCCGCGTTCTCCGGCACCGAGATCGCGGGGCAGTTGCAGGAAGTGGCGCAGGAGGTGACGGTCGGCCTGCGCAATCCGATGTGGTTCGTGCCGCGCTGGATCTCCCCGTGGGAGGGCGCGCCGCGCTATCCCGCCGACCTGGTGTTCTACACCCGGCGACCCGACAACCCGTTGCAGACGCAGCCGCGCGAATACCTGCGGCAGATGGGCGGCGACCCCGGCGACGCCGCCGCCGACCTCGCCTTCGACGACCTCGCCACCGCACCCTTGACCGTGGTGACCACCGACGACTTCATCCCCCTGGTGGCGAGCGGCCGGGTGAAGGTGAAGCGCTCCCGCGCCTTCGCCTTCGACGAGAAGGGGGCGCTCTATGCCGACGGCACCCGCGCCGACCTCGATGCGGTGGTGATGTGCACCGGCTATGCCTCGGCGCTGCCCTTCCTCTGCCCCGACGTGCAGGCCATCCTGGAATTCGACCCCGGCGTCCAGTTGCAGCCGATCCTCACCCACAAGCAGGTGTTCC
>JBFWJB010000075.1:0-10632 GCA_050253435.1 Rhodospirillaceae bacterium | reverse complement strand
GACCAAGGGCGGCCCCGACGCGGTGATGCGTCTGGACATCGACTCCAAGTCCCATCCGGCGTGGACCGGCGTCCATCGCCTGAACGACAGCGGCGGCCAGCTCGCCAAGTTCAAGAAGCGGTTTGCGGGCTTCGGTCTGAAGTCCTGACCCCTTTCGTGAACGCATTTTGAAAACGATGCCGCCCGCCGCGGGCGGCATCGTTTTTTCTTGTCCGGGCGCGCGGATTGTGAGGAACTGTTCCTAACCGTTTCGGCGGGGCATCGTGTCGCGTACGAACGTCCCGTCTTCCGGTCAGGCGAACGGACCAGCGGGCGATGAGCGGCGTCACCAAGATCACCACCTACGAGCTCTACACCCTGGAATCCTCCGGGTGGGTGTTGCATGGCCGCTACACCAGCGCCGAGATGGACGACGCGATGGGCGACGCCAAGGCCATCGAGAAGAACCTCAACCACGCCACCAAGCTGATCCGCGAGATCTACTACCCCGAGACCAACCAGACCGACGAAGCGGTGGTGCGCATCAGCCCCAACCTCGCCGACTACAAGCGCCGCCTGGCGCAGACGCGCGGACCGCGGACGGGCGGCGGCGGCGGGCCGGAGATCCCCTTCACCTGGACCGCCGACGCCGATGAGAACGCGGGAACCGGCAAGATACTCGCCCGCATCACCATGATGGTGATCAGCGCCCTGCTCATCGCCGCGGGGGTGACAGGGGTGCTTTCCGTGCTGTTGAACTCGCCGATGGTGGCGGAGCACCTTGCCCCCTCCACGCCGCCGCGCATCCTCTTCGGCACCTTCGTCGTGGTGTTTCTCCTCTCCGCGCTGCCCCTGGTCAGCCGCCACATCCCGGCGCTCACCGCCTCCAAGGAGACCGCCAAGGGCGGCAAGCCCGCCTTCCTCGAGATGCCGGGAAGCAAGGCCGGAACCGCGGCCTCCGGCCCTGCGCTGTTCCAGAACGATCCGGGCCTGATCGCGCAGCAGGCCAAGCCGGAGAAGAAGCCGGAACCGGAGAAAAAACCGGAGCCGGAGAAAAAACCCGAACCGGAAAAGAAGAAACCCGAGGAGGAGAAGAAACCGGAGAAGCTGCCGGAGCCCGAACCGGAACCGGAAGCGGAAGCGGAGGAAGACGCCGCGCCGGACGCGGAGGAGAACGCCCGCATCGAACGCCAGCGCATGACGATGATGCGTTTCCTCACCGGCGCGATCACCGCGCTCAAGGACGCCTGTCCGCACCTCGACGCCTACAACAAGTTCGGCCTCAACCTGATCATGGCCGGGGTGTGCTCCGCCCTCGGCCGCCGCGAAAAACTCGCTCCGGCGCAAGTGACGGCGATGATCCGCGAGGCGGTGTGCATGCTGGGCACCAAGCCGTCGCTCGCCAACGCCTTCTGCCGCAAGCTCGAAACCCACGTCGCCGACCCGCGCTACGCCATGATGTACCAGCACGGCGAGGCGGCTCTCGACGACTACCTGGACGGCAAGGGCACCCCCTTCGACGACCTGCGCGAGGCGATGACGGCATGGAACCGCCCGGCGGACCGCATTTCGGGCACCAACATCCTCACCATCCTGTTCACCGACATGGTGGGCTCCACGGAGTTGACGCAGCACCGCGGCGACACCGCGGCGCAGGACTACGTGCGGGCGCACAACGTCATCGTGCGCGCCGCGCTCGCCGCCTATCAGGGCCTGGAAGTGAAACACACCGGCGACGGCATCATGGCCTCGTTCAGCGCGCCGTCTCTGGCGATCGAATGCGCCGCGGCGATCCAGAAGGCGGTGCGCGCCTACAATGCGGACCATCCGGAGCAAACCTTCCTTCTGCGCATCGGCATCAACGCCGGAGAGCCGATCGTCGAGGACGACGACCTGTTCGGTTCCGCGGTGCAGCTTGCGGCGCGCATCTGCTCCGAGGCGGAGCCCGACCACGTGCTGATCTCCAACGTGGTCCGCGAGCTGGTGACCGGAAAGGCCTACCCGATGCAGCGGCTGGAGCCGCGGCTGCTGCGCGGCGTGCAGGACCCGCAGACCCTGTTCGACGTCGCCTGGGACGCCCTGCCCGACCCCGAGCCCATTCCCCTGGAAGCGCCGGAAGCGCCCGCGGAAACGCCGCCCGCACAAACGGCGGAAGCGCCGCAGCCGCCCGTTGCGGAGGCCGCAGCCGCAGAGCCGCAGCCGCCGGAAGAGCCTCCCCGCGCCGGGGCTTGACAGGCAAAAACCCCTCTACCCATATCATCCCTGTCGGCCGCCGATAGTCGGGGCCGGCGCTGCCGCGGGCGGCCCACGGGCGCCCGCACCGTTCTGGAATCGCTCAATGGAGGATTGCCATGCGCACCTACGACCTTTCCCCTCTGCACCGTTTCACCGTCGGGTTCGATAACGTCAGCCGTCTGATGGATGCCGTCAGCCGCCTCGACGAAGGCGCGATGTCGTACCCGCCCTACAACATCGAGCGCTTCGGCGACGACCGCTACCGCATCTCCATGGCGGTGGCCGGGTTCGCCGAGGACGAGCTCGACATCACGGTGAAGGACAATTCGCTCACCGTCACCGGCCGCAAGGCGGAGGAAACCGGCGATGCCGGCGAAACCACCTTCCTGCACCGCGGCATCGCCGCGCGCGCCTTCGAACGCCGCTTCGAGCTTGCCTCCCACATCAAGGTGAAGGGCGCGAGCCTGGAGAACGGCCTCCTGCACATCGAGCTGATGCGCGAGGTGCCGGAAGAGCTGAAGCCGCGCAAGATCGCGATTTCCGCAGAAGGCGGCAAGACCGCGATCGGCGGCCCCAAGGCCGCCTGACGTCCCGGCGCCGCCGGAAAACCGGAGAGGCGCGGCCGCAGGGCCGCGCCTTTCTATCGCCCGAGGAGACCGGTTCCGTAGGAATTGTCGACGGCGCAGAGCCAGTCTCCCTCCGGGCTCTTGCGGAAGACGTAGGTGGCCCGCCGCAGGATGGACACCGCCAGCCCCTCCGCATCCTCGGTATCGAGCACGGTCTCCGCGAGGACGAGCGCGGTATCGCCGCTCTCCACCACCTTCATCTGCCGCTGCGACACCGTGAGACGATGGCCGAAATGCTGTGCAATACCGATGAACGCCTTGAGAATCTGCGCCTTGCCGGTGGCGATCAGGTTCGGCGCCACGACCAGGGTCGCGTCGTCTGCATAAAACGCCATCAGGCCGTCGAAGTCCTCGGCGGAGATGGCGCGGTCCGCTGCGGCGATGACGTCGCATAAGGGATGGGATGACATGCTCGGTCTCCTCTGCGCCGGGAGACGGGTGACGAAAAAACCCGCCTCGCGGCGGGTTGTCGTGTCGTACGGAAAAACGGACGCGCCTTACCCCACCGCCTCATGGCCGGAGATAATGAGCGACGATACGATGGCGAGAACGCGTTCCATGCGGAGAGAATGCCACGGGCAGAGGCTCCGCGCCAGACTCCGGAGCCCCTCGCCCGCCGCAACCCTGTCATGCGCCGGACATCGTCCAGGCGCTGGGGTTCACATACCGCGTGAAGACGTCGCGCGCCTGTTGCGGCATCGGCGCCGTGCGCAGGGTCTGGCGGTCGATGAACACTTGCACCCAATACCCCACCGCCGACGGCGCCTCTTCCTCCTTGCGGAACAGGGCGAAGCCGAAGCGCACGCTGGAGCCGCCCAGGCGTTCCACCCGCATGCCGCACTCCACGGAGTAGAGCGGATAGTTGAGCGGCTTGAGAAAGCGGCACATGTTCTCCGCGGCGAAGACGGTGACCGAGCTCGCCCGCGAGAACACGTCGTGGCTGCGGAAGAACTCCACCACCGCGCTCTCGAAAAAACGCATGTACTGCACGTTGTTGACGTGCCCCATCATGTCGAAGTCCGACCAGCGCAGCGGAATTGCCGTGTGAAAACCGTAGTCGGCGCGCCGCTCTCCGGCGGCGGAAAACGGCGAGGCCGCAGCGTTCCATCTGTCGCCGCCCGCGGGCGCGGAGCTTCCGGCGGCAAGCGGCACGCCGTGGTCATTGGAATCCTTACTCATTGCTCCGCATCCCCACGCTTGAAGGAGAACAGCGCGTCCGCGCCGGAGCGCACGCTCTTTTTCGCCGCAATCGCCGCCCGGGCGCGCACGATCTCGCTCTCGAAGGTGGCGATCCACCGCTCCAATTCCTCTACCGACAGCGCCGCCAGCTCTGCGGGCATGCCGGTTTCAAGCCGGGGCTTGTCATCCTCGTCGTCCATGTCGTATTCCCTATGCCAACGATACGCCGTCGAATTTTTCCATCATCGTAGCAGAGGGGGGTTTCGGCACGCCAGTTCCGCGCCATCTTTCGTTATGGCGGTTCCGCATCACGACGCCCAGCAGGAGATTCTTCATGACTACGCAGTTGCCTGACTTCATGACGTGCATCGAGATCAAGGAATTCGGCGGTCCGGAAGGCCTGGTCCCCACGCAACGGCCAATGCCGAAGCCCGTCAAGGGCGAGGTCCTGATCCGCGTTTCCGCCGCGGGCGTCAACCGCCCCGACATCGTGCAGCGCCAGGGCAACTATGCGCCGCCGCCCGGCGCCACCGACATCCCCGGCCTTGAGGTTGCGGGCGAGGTTGTGGCGGTGGGCGAAGGCGTCGCCGCGCCCAAGGTGGGCGAACTGGTCTGCGCCCTGCTCTCCGGCGGCGGCTATGCCGACCACTGCGTCGCCAAGGCGTCGCTGTGCCTGCCCTTCCCCAAGGGCTTCGACGCGCTCACCGCCGCGGCGATTCCGGAAACCTTCTTCACCGTCTGGCACAACGTGTTCGAACGCGGCGCGCTGGCGGCCGGGGAGAGCTTCCTCGTCCACGGCGGCACCGGCGGCATCGGCACCACCGCGATCCAGCTGGCCAAGGCCATGGGCGCGCGGGTGTTCGCCACCGCGGGCAGCGCGGAAAAGGTGAAGGCGTGCGAAACCCTCGGTGCGGAGCGCGGCATCAACTACCGCGAAGAAGACTACGTGGAGGTGGTGCGCGAACTCACCGGCGGCAAAGGCGTCAACGTCATCCTCGACGTGGTCGGCGGCGACTACCTCAACCGCGACGTCAAGGCGATGGCGCCGAGCGGACGCCACGTCAACATCGGCTTCCAGCAGGGCGCCAAGGTGGAATTCAACTTCATGCCGCTGATGCTCAAGCGCCTCACCTTCACCGGTTCGGTGCTGCGCTCCCAACCCACCGAGGAGAAGGCGCGCATCGCCGTCGCCCTGCGCGAAAAGGTCTGGCCGCTGCTCGACGCCGGCGCGCTGAAGCCCCAGATTTACAAAGCCTTCCCGCTCAAGGATGCCGCCGCGGCGCATCAACTGATGGAATCTTCTCAGCATATCGGTAAAATCATGCTGGTTCCCTGAGGAGGACCTGCCGCGACATTTCCCGTCCTGGACCCGCCGCCGCTCCGCACGACGAAGCGGCGGATCGGGGGCCGCGACCGAAGCCAACAAGAACAAAGAGGAACGCCATGGCCCTGCCATTGATGCCGAAAGCCACCGCCGTTTGGCTGGTCGATAACACCGCCCTGACCTTCCGACAGATCGCCGAGTTCTGCGGCATGCACGAGCTGGAGATCCAGGCGATCGCCGACGGCAACGTGCAAAGCAGCATCGTCGGGCAGGACCCGGTGGTCGCCGGACAGCTGACACGGGAAGAACTCGCCCGTTGCGAGGCCGACCCCTCCGCCCGCCTGCAGGCGCGCGAAACCGATATCCCGACGCCGCAGTCGCGCGCCAAGGGCGCGCGCTACACGCCCGTCTCCAAACGCCAGGACCGGCCGGACGCCATCGCCTGGATTCTCAAGCACCACCCGGAGCTTTCCGACGCGCAGATCGTTTCCCTGATCGGCACCACCAAATCGACGATCACCGCGGTGCGCGACAAGACCCACTGGAATGCGACCAACATCAAGGCGCGCAATCCGGTGACACTCGGCCTGTGCAGCGAGGCGGATCTGGAAAAGGCGGTGGTGATCGCCCAGGGCCGCGGCGGCATCGGCATCGTGGCGCAGGAACAACCGCAGGAGCCCCATGAATAAGCCCCTCTCCATCGTCTTCCTGGTCTTCGATGGGCTGACGCCGCTGGACTTCGTCGGCCCGTTCGAGGTGCTGCACCGCCTGCCGGGCGCAACCACCCGTATCGTCTCGCCCAACGGCGGAACCATCGCCGCCGCGAGCGGGCGTCTGCGCCTCTCCGCCGACGCGGCGATCGCCGATGTCAACGCCGCCGACATCCTGGTGGTGCCGGGCGGCCCCGGCGCGCGCGACCTGATGAACGACGCCCGCGTCACCGCCTGGGTGCGCGCCATCGCGGGCACCGCGCGGTGGGTCGCTTCGGTGTGCACCGGCAGCCTCATCCTCGGCGGCGCGGGACTGCTCAAGGGCGTGGACGCCACCACCCACTGGGCGGCGAAAGACCTGCTGGCGAACTGGGGGGCTCACCCGGTCAACGCCCGCATGGTGGAGCGCGGACGCATTCTCACCGCCGCCGGGGTCTCCGCAGGCATCGACATGGCGCTGCTGCTCGCGGCGCGCCTCGCCGGGGACGAAGTGGCCAAGGCGATTCAGCTGCGCATCGAATACGACCCGCAGCCGCCCTTCGATTGCGGCTCGCCGGAAAAGGCGGGACGCGAGATCATGCTGATCGCACGCGATCTCACCGGCTGAACAGATAGTCAAACGGCGCGTCCCGAGGTCGGACGCGCCGTGAGCAGAAGATCATGACAAGAGAAATCGTAAGATCGCCCGGGGATTCAACCTCGCGCCGCGCGTTGGATTTCGTCCTTCACCAATAATTTCTGTTTTTTCAGGTTGCTGATCGCATCGTCATCCGGATGCGGGCGGAGTTCTTCATCGTGAATCGCGGCCTCAAGCGCAGAATGTTTTTCCTTCAACGCCTCGATATGCGCGGTAGTGCTCATGGGCAACCTCCATGTACGCTCTTCCATAGGGATATATTTAGTGTAAGACTTCCACTGCGGTTTCTCCAGATGAACCACCGGGAAATATGAAATTTCCATGATTGACAACTGCGGAAAACTGCCCTTTTTCACGCAGCGGAGGCGCGCTCCATGACTCCTGCGATCATTGTCGGCATCTCCGGCGCGTCCGGCGCGATCTACGGCATCCGCATGCTCGCCGCGCTCGCGGAACTCGGCGTCACCCGCCACCTGGTCATGAGCCGCGCCGCCGAGATCACGCTGGCGCACGAAACCGACCTCAAGGTGCGCGACGTGCAGGCGATGGCGGATGCGGTCTACCGCCCGGAAGACATCGCCGCGCCGATCGCGAGCGGCTCTTTCCCCACCCTCGGCATGGTCATCGCGCCGTGCTCCGTGGCCACCGTCGCGGCGATCGCCACAGGCGCCGCCGACAACCTGCTCACCCGTGCCGCCGACGTGACCCTGAAGGAACGCCGCCGCCTCGTCCTGATGGTGCGGGAAACGCCCCTGCACCTCGGCCATCTGCGCGCCATGGCCGCGGCCACCGAAATCGGCGCCATCGTCGCGCCGCCAGTGCCCGCCTTCTACACCCGCCCGCAAACCATCGACGACATCGTGGACCACAGCGTCGGCCGCGTCCTCGACCTCTTCGGCCTCGATACCGGAAAGCTCAAACGCTGGGGCCGCGACGTCGGCCCGACGCCGTAGGCGCGGGAAAAAACCAAACCTTCGCGGAGGGTCGCGGACCCTCCGCACCTCCCACAACTTTATGGTTTTTGCGCGTAGCGCGAGAGAACCATCACGCGGCGTGACGGTTGATGGCCGCTGCGCGGCGAAAAACTTACGGGGGGTGTGGGGGGCCCGATGTCCCCCACAAAGTTTTACCCCTACAGATCGCCCACGTAGGTGCCCAGGCCGCGCGCGGTATGGACCAGCGGGTCGCGCGGGTCGAGCTGGCGCGCGCCCATGGCGGCCACGTCGTCGATGTTCACGTCCATCACGCCGCGGTCGCGCCACACCACCATGCGGTTGAAGCGCCCACGCGCCACCAGGTCGACGGCGTGCACGCCGAAGGCCGAGGCCATCACCCGGTCGCTTGCCGAGGGGGTTCCGCCGCGCTGCACGTGGCCGAGCACGGTGACGCGGGTTTCCACTTCCATACGGCTGTTGAGCTGTTCGCTGAGATAATGGCCGATGCCGCCGTAGCGCCGCTGGCCGTCTGGCATCTTCATCGTCGCCGGGTTGCCGTCCTCCATGGCGACGCCCTCGGCGACCACCACCAGGGCGTGGCGGCGGCCCTCGTCGTGCACTTGCTTGAGCTTCTCCACCACCGCATCGAGGGTATAGGGGATCTCGGGCAGGAGAATCACGTCCGCGCCGCCCGCAATGCCGGAGTGGAGGGCGATGTGCCCGGCGTCGCGGCCCATCATCTCGCAGATCATCACGCGATGGTGGGAGGCCGCGGTGGGCTGCAGGTGGTCCAGCGCATCGACGCAGACGCGAATCGCACTGTTGAAGCCGACCGCCGATTCGGTAAACGGCACGTCGTTGTCGATGGTTTTGGGGATGCCGACCATCGGGATGTCGCCCTTGCGGCAGAGTTTCCGCAGGATCGCCTGGCTGCCGTCGCCGCCGATGACGACGAGGGCGTCGAGGCCGAGTTCCTTCACCCCGTCCACGAAGTCTTGGGAGAGGTCCTTGACGGTGCCGTCGGGCATGGGGAAGGCGAAGGGGTCGCCCTTGTTGGTGGTGCCCAGCATGGTTCCGCCCATGCGCAGCACCGTGCCGGAGAACACCTCGAGGTCGAGCTTCTGGTACTGCAGCGGGCGGCTCATCAGGCCGAGGCTGCCGTCGGAAATCCCCAGAACCTCCATGCCGTAGGCGCGCACCGCGCGCGCTACCACGGCGCGGATCACCGCGTTCAGGCCGGCGCAATCGCCGCCGCTGGTCAAGACTCCGATACGCTTAACGACTGACTTCGGCATGTGCATTCCTCATCGCTCGGTTGATCGCGGTAAACGGCGTTTTTCGTCGGTTCCGGGACTGCGCGGCGTACCCCTGCGCCGGAAATTCTGCTATCTTAAGCATCCTAGTACATATTGCCGATATGGGGATTATGAACCTTTCGGAAGAAGATATCTGCCACCACCTCGAAGCGTTGCGACTGGAACATCGTGACCTCGACGATGTCATCGCACGTCTGGATGCCGAAACCGTGGCCAACCAGTTGCAGATCCAGCGCCTGAAGAAGCGCAAGCTGGTTCTCAAGGACGAGATCGTCCGGCTGGAAGCCCAGATGTATCCGGACATCATCGCGTAAGGGGGAAGGCTTCGGGGTGGCGGCAACCCTCGCGGGGAGGGAATGCATCTTGCGGCGCCGGCGGGCGCGGCAAGGTGAAAGGGTTCGGTGTGATCCGCCCCGCGCCCCGCAGGAAGCAGTTTCGCCCGACCGGGATATGCACTACACTCCCGCCGCCCGCAGATGCGGGCGGTTTCAGTCTTGAGGGAACCCCGCGCCATGACCCAACCCTTGGTCGGCATCATCATGGGCAGCCAGTCCGACTGGGAGACCATGCGCCACGCCTCCGAAACCCTGGAAGCGCTCGGCATCGCCTGCGAGTGCCGCATCGTCTCCGCCCACCGCACCCCGGACCGCATGGCCGACTACGCCAAAGGGGCGCGGCAACGCGGCCTCAAGGTGATCATCGCGGGCGCGGGCGGCGCGGCGCACCTGCCGGGCATGACCGCCGCGATGACTTCGCTGCCGGTGCTCGGCGTGCCGGTGCAGAGCCACGCGCTCAACGGCCTCGACAGCCTGCTCTCGATCGTGCAAATGCCGGGCGGCGTGCCGGTGGGTACGCTCGCCATCGGCAAGGCGGGCGCGATCAACGCGGCGCTTCTCGCCGCCGCCATCCTCGGCCTGTCCGATCCGGCCATCGCCGAGGCGCTCGACGCCTGGCGGGCGCGCCAGACCGATGCGGTCGCGGTCGCCCCGGTCGATCCGGCGCCCTGAGCATCAGGATAGTTTCACCATGACGCAGACTTCCTCCCCGGTGATCGCGCCGGGATCGACGATCGGGATTCTCGGCGGCGGCCAGTTGGGCCGGATGACCGCGCTTGCCGCGGCAAGGCTCGGCTACCGCTGCCACGTCTACTGTCCCGAGGCGGGCTCCCCCGCTTTCGCCGTCGCTGCGGCGGTGACGGAAGCGCCCTACGACGACGCGGCGGCGCTCGACTCCTTCGCCGCGGCGGTGGACGTGGTCACCTTCGAGTTCGAGAACATTCCTGCGGCGAGCGTCGAACGCCTCGCCGCGCGCACCGTCGTGCGCCCCTCCTGGAAAGTTCTGGAAACCGCCCAGGACCGCGCCCTGGAAAAAAGCTTCTTCTCCGGCATCGGCGCCGCCACCGCGCCGTGGAAGCCGGTGGACAGCCTGCCCCAGCTCACCGAGGCGATCGCCGCGCTCGGCGTGCCCGCCATCCTCAAGACGCGGCGGCTGGGCTACGACGGCAAGGGCCAGGTGCGCATCAACCACCCCGAAGAGGCCGCCGCCGCCTGGGCCGCCATTGCCGGCGCGCCCGCCATCCTGGAAGGCTATGTCGCCTTTTCGCGCGAAATCTCGGCGATCGTCGCGCGCTCGCCGCGCGGCGAGGTCAACACCTTCGACATCGCCGAGAACATCCATGTCGACCACATTCT
>JBFWJB010000074.1:0-10639 GCA_050253435.1 Rhodospirillaceae bacterium | reverse complement strand
GCGAAAATCAGTCATGGGAGGTGCGGAGGGACCGAGTCCCTCCGCGAAGTTTTTGTGTTGCGGGGCGCGGGGCGGCAGCCCCGGTGGGGTCCCTCCGCCATCGCGGTTGAGAATCCGGGCGGGGGGGTGGATAATGCGTGTTTAGAACGCATCGAATTGGGGCGGGATTTATGGACAGTGTGGTGAAGCGGGTGACGGACCGCATCGAGCGGCTGCGGTTGAACTACGTCAACACGAGGCCTTCGATCTGTTACGAGCGGGCGAAGATTTATACGGACTCGCACAAGAGGACGGAGGGCAAGGCCGTCATCCTCCGCCGCGCCCAGGCGTTCCATGATTTCTGCGCCGAGTTCGAGGTGCGGATATTCTCCGACGAGCTGATCGTCGGGACCGCGGGCAAGTTCCGCCGCACCGGGATTCTGACGCCGGAATATTCCTGGAAGTGGGTGGACCGGGAGATGGATACCTTCCCCACCCGCCCGCAGGACCCGTATCAGATCACCGAGGAGCAGTGCCGCGTCGTCCGCTCCGAGATTTTCCCGTACTGGCGGGGCAAGTCGCTGGAGGAGCACTTTCTGGCATCGCTGCCCGAGGCGACGGCGCGGATCGCGGTGGACACCGGGATCATCGACAACGATTCGAAGTGGCGCCAGGCGGTGGGCGAGATCACGCCGGATTACGAGGGGCATCTGTTCCGCCTGGGCTATCGCGGCATCCTGCAAAAGGCCGAGGAAAAGCTCGCGGCGCTGGACTACCTCAATGCGGAAGCGATCGACAAGATTCACTACTACCAGGCCACGGTTCTGACCGCTAAGGGCATCATCCTGCTCGCCAACCGCTATGCGGATTTGGCGGAGAAGATGGCGGGGGAGGAGCCGGACGCCGCGCGCAAGGCCGAGCTGCTGGAGATCGCCCAGGTGTGCCGGCGGGTGCCCGAGCATCCGCCGCAGAGCTTCCACGAGGCGGTGCAGTTCGTCTGGTTCGTGCAGTTGGGCGGGATCGTCACGGAAAACCCGCTGGCGCTGAATCCCGGACGCTTCGACCAGTACATGTACCCCTATTACGCCGCGGACATCGCCCGCCACGCCTTAAGCCGGGAGCAGGCGAAGGAGCTGATCCACGCGCTGTGGCTCAAGTTTTCGGAGTGGGTGTGGACGATCTCCGAAAACACCACCGGGTACTTCGCCGGGTACAACCAGTTCCAGAACCTCACCGTCGGCGGCAAGAAGCGCGACGGCAGCGACGCCACCAACGAGCTGACCTATCTGTGCCTGGAGGCGACCGACGAGGTGCGCACCCATCAGCCGGGGCTGAGCGTCCGCATCCATTCGGACTGCCCGCCCGAATTCCTCTATGCGGTCACCGATCTGGTCAGCAAGGGCACCGGCTTCCCGGCGATTCACAACGACCAGGCGGGCACGCAGATGCTGCTGCAGGCAGGCTACGAGCCCGAGGACGCGCGGGACTGGAACAACTGCGGCTGCGTGGTGCCGCACTTCCGCAAGACCGGGCAGTGGACCTCTGCGGTCAACGTCAACTTCGCCGCGGCGATGGAATACGCCCTGAACGGGGGCAAGAGCCGCCTGACCGGGGAAACGCTCGGTCTCCCCGCCAAGCCGGTGAAGGACTACGCGAGCTATCGGGAGGTCGAGGACGCCACCTTCGCGCAGGTGGGCAACCTCATCCGCCATTCGGTGATTTCCACCGTCGTCGCGCAGCAGCTGCATGCCGAGATGGTGCCGCGGCCCTTCCTCTCCACCTGCATCGAGAACTGCGTGGAGACCGGGGTCGATCTCTCCCGCGGCGGCGCGAAATACAACGTCGGCCCGGTGCTCACCGGCATCGGCCTCGCCGTGGTGGCGAATTCGCTGGCGGTGATCAAGAAGCTGGTGTTCGAGGACAAGGTCACCACCCTGGCGGAACTGGACGCGGCGATGAACGCGGACTGGGAAGGCTATGAAAGCCTGCGCGCCAAGGCCCTGGCCGTGGTCAAATACGGCAACGACGACGACTATGTGGACGCCATCGCCCGCGATCTCGCCAACTACTACTACCGCACCACCCGGTCGTATAAGGACAACTTCGGCTCGCCGTTCAACTCCGCGTTCATGGGCATTTCCAACTACATCCCGACCGGGCGGATCGTCGGCGCGACGCCGTGCGGCCGCAAGGCGAAAAAGCCGATCACCGAGGGCGTGTCTCCCTATGCGGGCAGCGACGTGAAGAGCCCGCTCGCCGCGATGCGCTCCAGCGCCAAGATGAACCACGACGTCCACACCGGCGGCACCCTGTTGAACCTGCGCCTGGGCGAGGACCTGGTGAGTACGCCCAAGGGCAAGCGCGATCTCGGCAACGTCATCCGCGCCTATTTCTCCCTCGGCGCGTTCCACGTGCAGTTCAACACGCTCTCCACCGAGACCCTGCGCAAGGCGCAGCAGCATCCGGAGGACTACAAGGACCTGCTGGTCCGGGTTGCGGGCTACAGCACCCAGTTCGTCAACCTGTCGCCGGAAATGCAGGAAGCGATCATCGCGCGTTCGGCTCATGGCTCCTTCTGACGGCGCGAAAGGGGTGATCCTGCAAATGCAGGATTACTCCATCCATGACGGCGACGGCGTGCGCACCACGATCTTTCTGGCCGGGTGCGGTTTGCGCTGCCAGTGGTGCGCCAATCCGGAAAGCTGGACGCAGCAGAAGAAGCTGGCCTTCCACGCGCACAAGTGCGCCGCCTGCCACCGCTGCGCCCAGGCCTGCCCCGAGGGCCTCGACCCGGCGGCAGGGGATTTCGACCCTTCCCGCTGCACCTTCTGCGGCGAATGCGTCGCGGCCTGCCCGGAGCAGGCGCTGCAGCTCGCCTGCCTGGAAAGCGATGTCGAGGCCGTCGCCGCCAAGCTGCGGCGGGACGAGGTGTTCTTCCGCCACTCCGGCGGCGGCGTCACCTTTTCCGGCGGCGAGCCGTTCGTGCAGCCCGCGTTCCTGGGGCAGGTGATCGAGGCCTGCGAAAGGCTCGGCGTGTCGGTCTGGGTGGAGACGTGCGGCTTCTTTTCATGGGATGCGTGCAAGCACCTGATGCCGAAAATCGACCACGTGTTCTTCGACATCAAGCACATGGATGCGGAGACGCACCGCCGCTTCACCGGGCAGGGCAATGCGGAGGTGCTGGAGAACGCCTGCCGCATCCATGCTCTCGATATCCCGATGACGGTGCGCATTCCGCTGATCGTCGAGGTCAACCTGGACGAAGACAACCTGCGCGCCACCGCGGCGTTCATGCGCGACCGCCTGCCGGGCGCGGCCATCGAGCTGCTGCCCTACCATGAGCTGGGCAAAGCCAAGTACCTGGCCTTCCGCATGGCGGAGGACTTCCATTCCTTCACTACGCCCTCGGCCGGGCAGGTGGACTGGGCCTACGGCATTTTCGCCGAATACCAAATCGCGCGGCATCGGTAGCAGCCGGCATTGGGTTTTGCATTTTGCGAAGCCTTCCGCCAAGGCGGCGCGCGTATCCGCTGCGCGCTGGGCGCGCGTTAAGCGCGAATGAAAATCAAAATCAACGCAGAATCAATGCGAAGGCATGAGGCGCCGCGCCTGTGCGGCTGTTGGCATGTCGGTTGCTCCTCCCGGCGCGTCACAACAACAATGGGGCGCGGCCCCTACGGGAAGGGATACATCATGGGTATGAGGCTCTTTTCTTTCGGGGCGGGGCGTTCGGATGCGGAAGCGATCCTCGCGGCGATCGACCGCAGCCAGGCGGTCATCCGGTTCGACGTGAACGGCACCATCCTGGACGCCAACGCGAATTTCCTGGCGGCCATGGGCTACACCCTGGACGAGATCAAGGGCAAGCACCACAGCATGTTCGTTGAGACGGCTTACGCCAACAGCGCGGAATACGCCGCGTTCTGGGAGGATCTGCGCCACGGCAAGGCGCATGTGGCGCAGTTCAAGCGCCTCGGCAAGGGCGGGCGCGAGGTTTGGATCGAGGCCTCCTACAACCCCATTCTCGACGGCAAGGGCAAGGCGGTGGGCGTGGTCAAATACGCCACCGACGTCTCGGCGGAGAAGAACCAGTTCGCCGATCTCGCCGGGCAGGTGGAAGCCATCGGCAAAAGCCAGGCGGTGATCAGCTTCGCCCTCGACGGCACCATCCTCGACGCCAACGAGAACTTCCTGGCGGCCCTGGGCTACACCCTGGGCGAGATCAAGGGCAAGCACCACAGCATGTTCGTCGAGCCCGATTACGCCAAGAGCCCCGAGTACGCGCGGTTCTGGGAGAAACTGCGCGCCGGGGAATACCAGAGCGCGCAGTACAAGCGCCTGGGCAAGGGCGGGCGCGAGGTCTGGATCCAGGCGTCCTACAACCCCATCCTCGACCTCAACGGCAAGCCGATGAAGGTGGTCAAGTACGCCACCGACATCACCAAGCAGATCGAGCTGCTCTCCAACCTCAAGGTTCTCATCGACCAGAACTTCGCCGAGGTGGAAAGCGCCATCGAGCGCACCCGCAGCCAGGCGGAGAACGCGGCGCGCGATGCGGACGCCACCTCCAGCAACGTCGAAACCGTCGCCTCCGCCTCGGAGGAACTGGCCGCCTCCATCGCCGAAATCTCGCGCAGCATGTCGCAGTCGCGCATGGCAGCGGACGACATGGTGGACAAGCTCTCCAGCGCCGATGCCGCATCCCAGCGCCTGACCGAGGCCGCCGGGGCGATGACCAGCATCGTCGAACTGATCCAGAGCATTGCCGGGAAGATCAACCTGCTGGCCCTCAACGCGACGATCGAAAGCGCGCGTGCGGGCGATGCGGGCAAGGGCTTCGCGGTGGTCGCCAACGAGGTGAAGAACCTCGCCAACCAGGCGGCGCGGGCGACCGAGCAGATCACCAGCGAAATCGGCGGCGTGCAGAACGCCTCCACCGCGGTGGTGCGGGTGATCGAGGATATCCGCAACGGCATCGCCGCGATGCGCGACTATGTCGCCGCCACCGCGGCAGCGGTGGAACAGCAGAGCGCGGTCACCCGCGACATGTCCGCCAACATGCAGGAGGCCTCCACCTCGGTGACGCGCATCAACAGCGGCATCTCCGAAATCTCCGCCGCCTCCACCCAGGCCGGGTACGCGATTTCCCAGACCAAGGAAGCGGCAGGCGTGCTGCAGCGCTGAGCCTGCGCGAGGTTGCGGCACGGTGGGCAAGGGGCGGCGGAAATGCCGCCCCTTCGCCTGTTTTGAAAAACCTTGGATGCGGGTGTGTTTTGGGGCAAACTGCGCCCGCGCCGGAGGTCGTGACTCGACGAGGGATGCGGACGATGGACGAAGGCGATCGGTTGCGCGCACGCGTGGTGATCGAGGGCAAGGTGCAAGGGGTCTGGTTCCGCGCCTGGACGCAGGAGCAGGCGGCCGCGCGCGGCTTGTCCGGTTGGGTGCGCAATCGCCGCGACGGCACCGTCGAGGCGGTGCTGGACGGCCCCGCCGCCATCGTCGAGGCGATGATCCGCGCCTGCTGGGACGGCCCTCCCGCCGCCCGCGTGCAGGCGGTCCGGGTCGAGCCGATCCCCGCCGACGAGCCGCTGGAAGGCTTCACCATTTTGCCGAGCGCGTAGCCCGCGCCCCGGCCTACGCAAGGATGTTTCCGTCAAAGTGTCCGCAGCTTCTTCTCCGATTTCCGCAGGGGCGGCGCCCGCCGCGCCCGCCTTCGACCGCTTCGTGATGACGGTGCGCTGCGCCGACGGCATCGGCGTCATCGCCACCGTCACCCAGGCGCTCGCCGACTGCAACGTCAACGTCACCGAGTCCGCCACCTATTCCGACCCCACCACCGGGCGCTTCTTCATGCGTTCGGAGTTCGAGGTCGCCGCCGACCCCCACGCCCTGCGCGCCGTGCACGCGGCGCTGGAGTTCTGCCGGGTGCGCCGCGACATGACCATCGACGTCTTCCCCGCCAGCCGGCGCAGCCGCGTCCTCCTCATGGTCTCCAAAGCCGACCACTGCCTCAACGACCTGCTCTATCGCCACCGCACCGGCGAACTCGCCGTGGATATCCCCGCCGTGGTCTCCAATCACCCGGACCTGCGCGACCTCGTGGAGTGGCACGGCATCCGCTTCGTCCACCTGCCGGTGAACAAGGATACCCGCGCCGAACAGGAAACCGCGCTGCTCGACCTGGTGC
The DNA here is from genome assembly GCA_050253435.1 of Rhodospirillaceae bacterium. Taxonomy (GTDB): domain Bacteria; phylum Pseudomonadota; class Alphaproteobacteria; order Rhodospirillales; family Rhodospirillaceae; genus Oleispirillum. The sequence goes on along the minus strand of JBFWJB010000074.1, from coordinate 4,473 downwards.
AGGCGGAAAAGGTCGATGTGGTGGTGCTCGCCCGATACATGCAGGTGCTCTCCGCCGCCGCCTGCGCCGCGCTGCCGGGGCGGATCATCAATATCCACCACTCCTTCCTCCCCGGCTTCAAGGGCGCGCGACCCTATCACCAGGCGCACGCCCGCGGCGTCAAGCTGGTGGGCGCCACCGCCCATTACGTCACCGACGACCTCGACGAAGGCCCGATCATCGAGCAGGAGGTCGAACGCGTGGACCATACCTACACGCCGGAAAAACTCACCGCCATCGGCCGCGAGATCGAAAGCCGCGTCCTCGCCCACGCCCTGCGCTTCCACGTCGAGCACCGCGTCTTCCTCAACGACGGGCGCACCGTCGTGCTCAAGTGATTGCGCCGCGCGGCGGCGGAAACCATATGTGTCTTCAGCGGTCTTTTCGGGACCGCGGATGAAGAAGGCACTGCCAAATGTCGTTCAAGGATTTCTGTTCCAGCCACCGCAATATCGACCATACCCAGCCGTCGAGCGCAAAACCGGCCCCGGCAGCCAAACAGGCCGCCCCCGCCAAACCCGGCGACAAGGCGAAAATGCAAGCTCCGGCCAAATGAGGCTCCAGCCTCGGACCGAACGAACAGGGGAAGGCATATGCCTTCCCCTTTTTGCTGCGGGAAGGGAAAACCAGGCCGGGCTGCAGTTCGGAAAATGCTTAGAGCATTTTCCTCATCCTCGGCTTCGCCTCGGACCGTTGCCTACGGCAACGTCCCTACGAACGCCTTCGGCGTTCTCCGTGCCCGGACCCGCAAGGGACCGGGAGGCCCCTTGACCCCATAACTGTTTTTTGCCGCGTAGCGGCTATCGCCCGTCACGCCGCGTGATGGCTCCATAGCGCTACGCGCAAAAACCAAAAGTTATGGGAGGTGCGGAGGGACCGAGTCCCTCCGCGAAGTTTTTTTTATTTTCCCTTCGCCAGCGGGGCGAACGCCTCGGCGAAGGTTGCCGCGAGCGCGGCGTCGAGGTCGGACATGGCGGCTTTTATGCCGAGGTCTTTGATGCTGGTGACGCCGTGGTCGGCGATGCCGCAGGGGACGATGCCGGAGAAGTGGGAGAGGTCGGGGTCGAGGTTGATCGACATGCCGTGGAAGCTGACCCAGTGGCGCACCCGCACGCCGATGGCGGCGATCTTGTCCTCGCGGCCATCGCCGCGCGCCACCCACAGGCCGACGCGCCCGGCGCGCGGTTCGGCGGCGACGCCGAGGCGGGCAAGTGCGGCGATACCCCAGGTTTCCAGCGCGTGGACGAACGAGCGCACATCGGAGCCGAAGCGTTTGATATCGAGCATCACGTAGATCACCCGCTGCCCCGGCCCGTGGTAGGTGTATTGCCCGCCGCGGCCGCTGGCATAGACGGGGAAGCGGTCGGGCATCAGCAGGTCGCGGGCGTCGGCGCTGGTTCCGGCGGTATAGAGCGGCGGGTGCTCGAGCAGCCAGACCGCCTGGGTTTCCGCCCCTTTACGGATTGCCGCGGCGCGGTTTTCCATGAACGCCACGGCCTCGGGGTAGGGCGCCGGAGCGGCGGAGGCGAGCCAGGTGACGGGCAGGCCGGTGTCGGGTTGCGGCGAAATCGGCACGGGGGACATTGCGCGTTTCCGAAAAGTAGTGAAAAGGGCCAACATGGCCTCTGGACATCGGGAAAGGGATTTGGTATGTCACCTTTCCTTCGTTGGCAACCCCCCGCCGCGAGGCGGTTAAGGGGTCGACGGGATGCGGTCGTGGCGGAATTGGTAGACGCGCAGCGTTGAGGTCGCTGTCCGGTAACACGGGTGGAAGTTCGAGTCTTCTCGACCGCACCAAAGGATCATCTGAAAAACCCGCTGGAAAATACTCTCGGCGGGTTTTTTGTTTTCGCGGGGCGGGCGGATTTTCCCGGCGGCCCTTTGGAATTGGGCGTATGTTCCCATCTTGGGGGTGACGCGCTTTTCCGCCCTTGCCCGAAAAATCGTTTCCGCGACGCGGAGGACAACGGAGGTTCCGATGGCTCCCGAGCAGACGCCGAAGCACCCCGAAGACGCCAAGCCCGCCATCGAGGAGGTGGAGGCCCGCGCCGCCGCGCTGGACGTGGACGAGGCGTTCCCCGACGAGGAATTCACCGACGTTCTGCTGCGCCTGGTCTCCGAGGCGATCGCCGCGGGCGACATGGCGCGCGCCCGCGCCCTGGTGCTGGACCAGCACTACGCCGACGTCGCCGACATCATCGAGCGCATGGAGGCGGACGACCGCGCCCAGCTGGTGCTGGCGCTCGGCCGCGACATCGACCCCGACATTCTGCCTGCGCTCGACGGCGACGTGCAGGACCACGTGCTCAACATGATGGGCGCAGACGGCGTCGCCGCGGCGGTGGAGGCGATGGACTCCGACGACGCGGTGGCGGTGATCGAGCAGCTCGACGACGACGAGCGCCGCCGCGTCATCCAGGCGCTGCCTGCGGAGGACCGCGCGGGAATCGAGCAGGCGCTGGCCTATCCGGAATATTCCGCGGGCCGCATGATGCAGCGCGAGCTGGTGGCGGTGCCGGAATTCTGGAGCGTCGGCGACGCGCTCGACTATCTGCGCACCACCGAGGACGAGCTGCCGGAAACCTTCTACGAGGTGTTCGTGGTGGACCTGCGGCATCATCCGGTGGGGCGGGTTTCCCCCGCGCGGCTGTTGCGCGCCGCGCCGGAGACCCTGCTGCGCGACATCTTCGACGAGGATGTGGAGCCGATCCCCGCCACCATGGACCAGGAAGAGGTGGCGATGACCTTCCGCGACCGCGACTGGATTTCCGCCATGGTGGTGGATGGCGACGGGCGGCTGATCGGCCGCATCACCGTGGACGACATCGTCGACGTCATCGACGAAGAGGCGGAGGACGACATGCTGCGCCTCGCCGGCGTGTCGGATTCCGACATCTTCCGCGCGGTGTGGGGCACGGTGCGCACCCGCTTCGGCTGGCTGTTCGTCAACCTCGGCACCGCGCTGATCGCCGCCACGGTGATCAGCCTGTTCGAGAACACCATCGCCCGCGTCGTCACCCTCGCGGCCTTGATGCCCATCGTCGCGGGCCTGGGCGGCAACGCGGGCACGCAGACGCTTGCGGTTTCGGTGCGGGCGCTGGCGATGAAGGAACTGACGCCGGGCAACGCGCGCCGCGTCATCGGCAAGGAGATCGCCGTGGGCTTGGCCAACGGCCTGGGGCTTGCGGCGGTGGGCGGCACCATCGCCTATTTCTGGTCCGGCACGCCGAAGATCGGCCTGGTGCTGGCGGGCGCGATGGTTTCCAACATGGTGGTGGCGGGGCTGGCGGGGATTCTTATTCCGCTCACCCTCGACCGTCTCAAGGTGGACCCGGCGGTGGCTTCCGGCGTGTTCCTCACCGCGCTCACCGATTCGGTGGGCTTCTTCGCCTTCCTCGGTCTGGCGACGATATTTCTTCTTTAGATCGCGGCCGTGGCGAGTTCCACCGCGGAGCGGACGCACTGCGTGCACACGCTGTCGCGCAGGCCGCGTTCCTTCACCGCGCGCGCGCCTTCCGGCGTGGAGGTATCGAGCCCCTGCAGCAGGTCGCGGCAGCGGCAGGAGCCGTGCCGCGCTTCGAATGCGGTGATCAGCGCATAGACCTTGTCGTAGGTGGCCTGGGCGCGCGCTTTGTCGCCGTCCGTGCCGCGCCCGTGAACGAGCCCAAGGGCGAGGATGGCGCCGGACACCGCGCCGCAGACCTCCTGCTTGCGCCCCATGCCGCCGCCGAAGCCGCAGGCGAGGCGCATCGCCAGGTCCTCGTCGAGGCCGTGCTCCGCGCAGAAGGCGGCCACCGCCGCCTGGGCGCAATTGTATCCGCCGTTGAAGGCGGCGAGGGCGTCGTCGGTCTGCTTGCTCATGAGAAGGGTCCCTGTGGGCGCGTCAGGCGCTGATGTAGCGGGAGATTGCGCGGTCCAGCACCGAGGAGGTGATGATGATCGTGGCGATGTCCTGTTTGCGCTGGATCGAGCCGCGCTGCACCATCTCGCGGTAGTCGTCGACCAGGCCGCGCAACGCCACCACGCCGTCCTTGCGCTGCAGGTGCTGCTCGAAGAAGATCCGCCCCAGCCCCGGCTTGCCCCAGATGCCGTTCATGATGCCGACGATTTCCGGGATGGTCGGCCCGGCGGTTTCGTCCGGTTCGATCTCGGTGGAGAGTTCGAGCGCGGCCAGCGCCTCCGGCGTCATGTAGTCGAGGTAGCGGGTGCAGAAGGTCTTGATGTGCTCGACGATGTCGCTGCGCTCCGGCCCCGGGCTCATCGCGCGGATGTTGCGCAGAAGCTCGCCGAAGGCGGTGATGATCGGCGCGGGCTGCTTCACCAGGGAGGCGAAGTCGGCCCCCAGCATGGCGCGGAACACCGTGATGTCGGTTTCGTACTGGCGCTCGCGGATGCTGGGGCGGCCGCGCTTGTTGAGTTCCTCGTTGATCTTGT
>JBFWJB010000073.1:0-10642 GCA_050253435.1 Rhodospirillaceae bacterium | reverse complement strand
CTGGATCAGGTCGAGGAACTGCAGGCCGCGGTTGGTGTACTTCTTGGCGATGGAGATCACCAGGCGCAGGTTGGCCTCGATCATCTCCTTCTTGGCGCGGGTGGCCTCGCGCTCGCCCTTCTGCACCGTGGCGACGACGCGGCGGAACTCGCCGATCGGCATCCCCGCCAGCGAGGCGACCTCGGAAATCCCGTCGCGGATCTTCTGCGCCTCTTCGCCGTGCTTCTCGGCGAACGCCGCCCAGCCCTTGCCGGGGCGCGCCGCCACCTGCTCCACCCAGTTGGGGTCGAGCTCGCAGCCGCGGTACGCGTCGAGGAAGTCCTCGCGCTTCACCTTGCACGCCTCGGCGAGGCGCAGCAGGCGGCCCTCGTGGTTCATCAGGCGGCGGGAATAGCCGTTGAGCTGGTCCACCAGTTCCTCGATGCGGCCGGTGTTGAGGTGCACCGTCGCCATCAGGCCGACCAGTTCCGCCTTCAGCTTTTCATAGCGGCGCTCGGTGGTGGGCGCCACCGGCTTGCCGCCCTGCAGCGCGGCGAGGCGCTGGTCCTGCACGCGGCGCATCTTGGCGTAGGTGACGGCGATCTGCTCCAGGGTGGCGAGCACCAGGGGCATCAGGGCCTCTTCCATCGCGGCGAGCGACACCGTCGCCTCGTCCGCGCCCTCGCCCTCCTCGGAGGCCGCTTCCTCGTCCTCGTCTTCTTCGCTCTCGGCCGCCGCCGCGGGCTCGTCGTCGTCCGCCGGAGCGTCGTCGTCGTCGTCATTCTCCGCCGCGGGCGCATCCTCCGCCGCTGCGGGCTCCGCATCCTCCGCGCCGGGCTCGGCGTCCTCCGCCTCGTCCTCGCCGATCGGCTCGCCGCCGTAGGTGGCGTCCAGATCGATGATGTCGCGCAGCAGCATCCGGCCGTTCTGCAGACTGTCGTGCCAGACCAGCACGTGCTTGATCGTCAGCGGGCTTTCGCACAGGCCGCCGATCATCATTTCGAGACCGGCCTCGATGCGCTTGGCGATGGCGATTTCGCCCTCGCGGGAGAGCAGCTCCACCGAGCCCATCTCGCGCAGGTACATCCGCACCGGATCGTCGGTGCGGCCGATCTCGTCTTCGTCCACATTGCCGGCGGCGTTTTCCTGCGTCTCCTGGGCGGTATCTCCGGCGGCTTCGGCGGTTTCCTCCGCCTCTTCCGGATCGACCACCGAAACGCCCATTTCGGACAGCATCGCCATGGTGTCCTCGATCTGCTCCGAGGACACCTCATCCTGCGGCAGCGCCGCATTGAACTCGTCATAGGTCACGTAGCCGCGTTCGCGGCCCTTGGCCACCAGCTTCTTCGCCGCCGCGCCCCAGGTATCGAGGAGAGGGCCGTCGGCCGTCTCGTCCTGGGCTTCCTCGCCGACGGTGGATGCAGCCGCTTTCGTCACCATGGAATATCCGCTCCCTCAGGCCCTTGTTCGGGCCGCACGCCCCGCCCGCAACGGCGCGCAGTGTGCGAAAAATCACCGGCCGGGCTCGCGCCCCCCGACGCGTTTGCAGTTCATGCCCGGACCAGACCGGCACCGGAGTCCGACTTGGTTGCGTCCCGCGCCAAAGTCAAGCCAGGGTCACGCCGCAGCACGCCCCGCGCGAACGCTGAAGTCCCTCCCGATGAAACGGCTGATTTACGGAGCGTTAAAGCCGTTGTCAACCGCTTTCACCGGGAAAATCGTCAGGATTCGCCATCCAGGCCGCGCAAACGCTCCCGTTCCTGGCGCAGAGCGCGCAGTCGCTGCCACAGCGCATCGGAAGGATCGCTCTCCATCGCCGCCTGCACCGCCGCGATTTCCTCGGCCAGCGCCGCGTCCTTGAGCGTCGCCGCAAGGTCGGCGATGCGGCCGTCCGCCTCGAACGGCGACAGATCCGCCCAGCGCAGGCGCTCCGCCCAGTCGCGCACCGGGGCCAGCACCTCCGGGGCCACCCGCGCCGCGATCAGCCCGGCGAGCGCCGCATCGTCCACCTCCTCGCGCACGTCGGCGAGCACGCCGAGCAACGCGTCGAGAAAAGCCCCCGCGCGCGCATCGGCCACGCGGATGCGGCTCACCGCATCGAGATGGCGCAGCGCATAGAGCGGCCGCGCATAAAGCCCGGCGGCAAGCTGGCATTCGTTGGCGCGCGCCGCCGTGGGCTGCGCCGGCGGCGGGCCGGAGAGCACCGGGGCGCGCGGCTCGAAGCGGCGGTTGCCGCCGCGCGGCGCGGGCGCGGGGCGGGCGGCGCGGAAGAGGTCGAACATCCGGCTGCGCAGCTCCTGCTGGTACTGCGCGCGCACCGAGTCGTCGCCGATGCGGCCGGTCAGCTCCTTAAGGTCGCGCTCGAGCGCGGCGCGGCGTTCCGGCGTGGCGAGGTCGCGGCCCTCCACCGTCATCTCCCACAGCAACTCGGCAAGCGGCCGCGCCGCCGTCAGCACCGCCTCCATCGCGCCGCGTCCGGCGGACTTGATCAGTTCGTCCGGGTCCTTGCCGCCGACCATGGCGGCGAAGCGCAGGGAACGCCCGGGCTTAAGCTCCGGCAGCGCGCGCGCCGCGGCGCGCCGCGCCGCGCGTTGCCCCGCCGCATCGCCGTCGAAGCAGAGGATCGGCTCGTCGCAGAGGCGCCACAGTTCCGCGAGGTGGCCCTCGGTAAGCGCCGTGCCCAAGGGCGCCACCGCCTCCGCCAGGCCCGCCTGGGACAGCGCGATGACGTCCATATAGCCTTCCGCCACGATCACCCGCCCCGCCTCGAACGCCGCGGCGCGCGCCTGCGCCAGGCCGTAGAGGACGCGGCCCTTGTGGAATACCGGGGTATCGGGGGAGTTGAGGTATTTCGGCTGGCCGTCGCCGAGGATGCGCCCGCCGAAGGCGATCACCCGGCCGCGGCGGTCGGCAATGGCGAAGGTGAGGCGGTCGCGCAGGATATCGTAGGAAGCGCGGCCGTCCTCGGGGATGCCGATCAGCCCGGCCTCGGCGAGCGTCGCCTCCTCCCAGCCGTCGCGCAGGAGCGCCGCCTTGAGCGCGTTGCCCGCGGGCGCATAGCCGAGGCGGAAGCGCGAAACCGTCTCTTCCGAAAGCGCGCGGCGCTCCGCATAGGCGGCGGCGGCGCGGCCCTCCGGCAGGCGCAGCTTCTGCTCATAGAACTTGCAGGCCGCCTCCAGCGCCTCCAGCACCGTGGCGTCGCGGCGCGAGCGCGCCGCCTCCTCCGGCGTCGCCTGCGGCACCTGCATCCCCGCCTGCGCGGCGAGGCGCTCCACCGCCTCCATGAACGACAGCCCGTTCGCCCGCATCTCGAAGGAGATCACGTCGCCGTGCGCGCCGCAGCCGAAGCAGTGGTAGAAGCCCTTGTCGGCGCTCACCGTGAAGGAGGGCGTCTTTTCGTTATGGAAGGGACAGAGACCGGAATACTCGTGGCCCTTGCGGATGAGCTTCACCTTGCGCGCCACCACGTCGGCGATCGGCACGCGCGCCCGCAGCTCGTCCAGAAATCCCCGTGGCAGCGACATTCCGAATCACCCGTGGCGGCAATGCCGCTGTGCGCTCAGGCCGAGAGCAGCGTCTTGGCGCAGGCCGAGGCCTTGGCGAAATCCATACTGCCCGGATAGCGCTCGCGCAGCACCGCCATCACCTTGCCGATATCCTTGAGCGCGGAGGCTCCGGTCTCGGCGATGGTGGCGTCCACCGCGGCGCGGATCTCATCCTCGCACATCTGCCGCGGCAGGAAGCCCTCGATGATCTCGATCTCCGCGGCTTCCTTGCCGGCGAGCTCCGGCCGGTGGCCCTGCTCGTACATTTTGATGCTCTCGCGCCGCTGCTTCACCATCGCCTGCAGCAGGCCGACGATCTCCTCGTCGGAGAGCCCCTCTTCGCGGCCCTTTCCGCGTTCCGCGATGTCGCGATCCTTGAGCGCCGCGAGAGTCAGGCGCAACACCGAGGTCGCCAGCTCGTCGCGGCCGCGCACCGCCTGTTTCAGGGCTTCGTTCAATGCGATTCGAAGAGACACGGTCGTTCCCTCGCCCCAATGCCCACTCAGAAAAAACGAAGGATTTCCCCCCGGAACCCCGGCTTCCCCGCACCTGCGGCGGGTCGCCACGGCGGGAGTCCGGAGCCTAGCCCATTCCGGCCGCCATTTCAAATCCTTACTCCTTGCATAAGGCTTTGAAATGTCTTACTTTTCATAAAATCCAGGGAATCCTTGACGACGCCCCCCGCTTGGCTTAGGTAACGGCGGTTTGACATGTACCCACGCGATGACTGGAAGGATGGATGAGTCGATGAGCAGGACAGCGCCCACCGATGCGGTTTCGCTCGGCCCGAAAACCGATGCGTTTCCGCGCCCTGCCGGGGCAACCGGGGTGGTGGTTCTGAACGACGGCACCCTGTTGTGGGGAAAGGGACTCGGCGCACCCGGTGCGGCCGTCGGCGAGGTGGTGTTCAACACCGCGATGACCGGCTATCAGGAGGTCCTCACCGATCCCTCCTACGCCGGGCAGATCATCACCTTCACCTTTCCGCACATCGGCAACGTCGGCGCCAATGCCGAGGACATCGAGTCCCCCACCCCGTTCGCCCGCGGCCTGATCCTGCATACCGACATCACGCCGCCCTCCAACTGGCGGGCCGTTCAGCCCTTGAACGCCTGGCTCGCCTCGCACGGGCTGATCGGCATCTCCGGGATCGACACCCGCGCGCTGACTCGCCGCATCCGCGCCGCGGGCGCGCCGGTGGGCGTCATCGCCCACGCCCCGGACGGCGAGTTCGACCTCGATGCGCTCTATCAACAGGCCCAGGCGTGGCCGGGCCTCGACGGCATGGACCTGGCGAAGGATGTCTCCTGCCGCCAGACCTACGCCTGGGACGAGAGCCTGTGGACCCTGGGCGAAGGCTACGGCCGCCAGACCGCGCCGACCACCCACGTCGTCGCCGTGGACTACGGCGCCAAGCGCAACATCCTGCGCTGCCTCGCCGCGGCGGGGTGCCGGGTCACCGTGGTGCCCGCCACCGCCACCGCCGAGGACATCATGCGCCATGCCCCGGACGGAGTGTTCCTCTCCAACGGCCCGGGCGACCCGGCGGCGACCGGGGAATACGCGGTTCCGGTGATCAAGGACCTGATCGCCAAGGAGGTGCCGATCTTCGGCATCTGCCTGGGGCACCAGTTGCTGGCGCTTGCGCTGGGCATGACCACCCACAAGATGGACACCGGCCACCGCGGCGCCAACCATCCGGTGAAGGACCTCGCCACCGGCAAGGTGGAGATCACCAGCCAGAACCACGGCTTCGTGGTGGACGAGGCGAGCCTGACGCCCAACGTCAAGATCACCCACCGTTCGCTGTTCGACGGCTCGGTGGAAGGCATCGCCTGCACCGACAAGGCCGCCTTCGCGGTGCAGTACCACCCGGAGGCCTCGCCGGGGCCGACCGACAGCCACTACCTGTTCGCGCGCTTCATGGAGATGATCGCCGCGCACCGGCGCTGAGCCGGCACGTTCGACCGCCCGACCGCGTTCTCATTCGGAAGTGATTATGCCAAAACGTACCGACATCCAGAGCATCCTCGTCATCGGCGCCGGACCCATCGTCATCGGCCAGGCCTGCGAGTTCGACTACTCCGGCGCCCAGGCGTGCAAGGCGCTGCGCGACGAGGGCTACAAGGTCATCCTGGTCAATTCCAACCCGGCCACGATCATGACCGACCCGGAAACCGCGGACGTCACCTACATCGAGCCGATCACCCCGGAGATCGTCACCCGCATTCTGGAGAAGGAGCGCCCCGACGCGCTTCTGCCCACCATGGGCGGCCAGACTGCGCTCAACACCGCCATGGCGCTCGCCGATTCCGGCGTGCTCGACCGCCTGGGGGTGGAGATGATCGCGGCGAAGCGCGACGTCATCGCCAAGGCGGAGGACCGCCAGCTGTTCCGCGATGCGATGGACAAGATCGGCCTCGCCTCGCCGAAGAGCCGCGCCTGCCACACCTTCGAGGAAGCGCGTGAGGCGCTCTCCGAGATCGGCCTGCCGCTGATCATCCGCCCCTCCTTCACCCTGGGCGGCCAGGGCGGCGGCATCGCCTACAACCTCACCGAATTCGAGACCATCGTGCGCTCCGGGCTTGCCGCCTCGCCGGTGCACGAGGTGCTGGTCGAGGAGAGCGTCCTCGGCTGGAAGGAATTCGAGATGGAGGTGGTGCGCGACAAGGCGGACAACTGCATCATCATCTGCTCGATCGAGAACGTCGACCCGATGGGCGTGCACACCGGCGATTCGATCACCGTGGCGCCTGCGCTGACGCTGACCGACAAGGAATACCAGATCATGCGCAACGCCTCGATCGCGTGCCTGCGCGAGATCGGGGTGGATACCGGCGGGTCCAACGTGCAGTTCGCGATCAACCCCGAGGACGGGCGCATGGTCATCATCGAGATGAACCCGCGCGTCTCCCGCTCCTCGGCGCTCGCCTCCAAGGCCACCGGCTTCCCCATCGCCAAGGTGGCGGCGAAGCTCGCCGTCGGCTACACCCTCGACGAGCTGATGAACGACATCACCGGCTGCACCCCGGCCTCGTTCGAACCGACCATCGACTACGTGGTCACCAAGATTCCGCGCTTCACCTTCGAAAAGTTCCCGGACGCCGAGCCGCTGCTCACCACCTCGATGAAGTCCGTCGGCGAGGCGATGGCGATCGGCCGCACCTTCGCCGAAAGCCTGCAGAAGGGCCTGCGCAGCATGGAGACCGGGCTTACCGGCCTCAACGAGGTGGAGATCGCCGGCGTCGACCCCGACCATGCGGAAATCACCCGCGACGCGGTGATGAAGGCGCTGGCCCAGCCCACGCCCGACCGCCTGCTGGTGATCGCCCAGGCGTTCCGCCACGGCCTTTCGGTTGCCGAGATCAACAAGGCCTGCGCCTACGACCCGTGGTTCCTCGAGCAGATCGCCGAGATCGTCGCCACCGAGGAAAGCCTGCGCAAAAACAATCTGCCCACCGACGCCATCGGCATGCAGCGGATCAAGGCGATGGGCTTTTCCGACGCGCGGCTGATGGAGCTCACCCGCCGCACCAAGAAGGAAGTCCTGTTCCGCAGCGACATCCTCAACGTCCACCCGGTGTTCAAGCGCATCGACACCTGCGCCGCCGAGTTCCCCTCCAAGACGCCCTACATGTACTCCTGCTACGAGGGCAACGGTCTCGCGCCCGGAGAATGCGAATCCGAGCCCTCGGAACGCTCCAAGGTGATGATCCTCGGCGGCGGGCCCAACCGCATCGGCCAGGGCATCGAGTTCGACTATTGCTGCGTCCACGCCGCCTTCGCGCTGAAGGAGGTCGGCTACGAGACGATCATGGTCAACTGCAACCCGGAGACGGTGTCCACCGACGTCGACACCTCGGACCGCCTCTACTTCGAGCCCTTGACCGAAGAAGACGTGATCGCCATCGCCCGCAAGGAGCAGGAAAAGGGCTACCTCAAGGGCGTCATCGTGCAGCTCGGCGGGCAGACCCCGCTCAAGCTCTCCAAGGCGCTGGAGGCGGCGAGGATTCCGATCCTCGGCACCTCGCCGGACGCCATCGACGTGGCCGAAGACCGCGAGCGCTTCCACGACCTGTTGCAGAAAACCGGCCTCAAGCAGCCGGTCAACGGCACCGCCCGCTCGGTGGAAGAGGCGCGCAAGGTCGCCTCCGAAATCGGCTATCCGGTGGTGATCCGCCCGTCCTACGTGCTCGGCGGGCGCGCCATGCGCATCGTCCACAACGAGGCGGCGCTCAACGAATACATGGGCAGCGCGGTGAAGGTCACCGGCGACAGCCCGGTCTTGATCGACAACTACCTGCAGGACGCCATCGAGATCGACGTCGACGCCATCGCCGACCACACCGGCGTCTACGTCGCGGGGATCATGCAGCACATCGAGGAGGCGGGCATCCACTCCGGCGATTCCGCCTGTTCGCTGCCGCCCTACTCGCTCTCCGCCGAGATGATCGCCGAACTCAAGCGCCAGACCCGCCTGCTCGCCAAGGAGCTGGACGTGATCGGCCTGATGAACATCCAGTTCGCGATCAAGGACGGCGAGGTCTACCTCCTGGAGGTCAACCCGCGCGCCTCGCGCACCGTGCCCTTCGTCGCCAAGGCCACCGGCGTGCCGGTAGCGAAGATCGCCTCCCGCGTGATGGCGGGCGAGACGCTCGCCTCCTTCGGTCTGGTGGAAACCTTCCCCGCCCACGTCGCGGTGAAGGAGGCGGTGTTCCCGTTCGCCCGCTTCCCCGGCGTCGACATCCTGCTCGGCCCGGAGATGAAGTCCACCGGCGAAGTGATGGGCATCGATTCCGACTTCGGCCGCGCCTACGCCAAGGCGCAGCTCGGCGCGGGCGCGGGCCTGCCGCTTTCCGGCACCGTGTTCATCTCGGTGAAGGACCGCGACAAGACCGCCGCCGTCGCCGTCGCCCGCGACCTCGAGGACCTCGGCTTCAAGGTCGTCGCCACCCGCGGCACCGGCAAGGTGCTGGCGGATGCGGGCCTGCCGGTCACCATCGTCAACAAGGTGATGGAGGGCCGCCCCCACTGCGTCGACCTGATGATCTCCGGCGGCGTGCAGATGGTGATCAACACCACCGACAGCGCAATGTCGGTGACCGACAGCTTTTCCATCCGCCGCACCGCGCTCGTCAACAACATCGCCCACACCACCACGATGACCGGCGCGCGCGCCGTGGTTGCGGGGATTCGGGCGCTGAAGATTGAAGGGCTTGATGTCCGCCCCCTGCAAGGTTACTTTCAAACATCTTTGCCGGAGGCGTGATCGAGGCGGTCGAACCGCCGCGGCAATTTCTCCCGATTGACTTGAGGGTATGGGACATGGAGAAAATTCCCATGACTCCCGATGGGTTCGCCCGTCTGGAGGAGGAACTGAAATACTTGAAGGGCACCGCCCGGCCGGAAGTGGTGAAGGCCATCGGCGAGGCGCGCGAGCACGGCGATCTCTCGGAGAACGCCGAATATCACGCCGCGCGCGAACGCCAGAGCTTCATCGAAGGCCGCATCAAGGAACTCGAAGACCTGGTGAGCCGCGCGCAGATCATCGACATCTCGCTGATCTCCGGCGACCAGGTGCGCTTCGGCGCCACCGTGCTGCTCTCCGACGAGGATACCGAGGAAGAGAAAGAATACCAGATCGTCGGCGCGCACGAGGCCGACATCCGGGGCGGGCGCATCTCCATCGTCTCGCCGCTGGGCAAGGCCCTGATCGGCAAGAAGGCCGGGGATTCGGTGGACGTCTCCACCCCCGGCGGCCGCAAGTCCTTCGAAATCATCGAGGTCCGCTACGCCTAGGCGGGGCTGCCGCCCCGCTTTCTTGCGCGCAGCGCGATAAAGCATCACGCGGCATAATGGCCGGCGCCGCAACGCGGCAAGAACGTCAAGGGGAGCGCGAGGGGTCCAAGACCCCTCGCAAAGTTTTGGTTTTCAGCCCCGGGAGGGAAAAACCATGCGAGACTTCTTCCGCGGCGGGCGCAGCCCCGCCTTCGCCCGCGAGGCGATGATCGCCACCTCCCATCCGCTCTCCACCGCCGCAGGCGTCGAAATCCTCGCCGCGGGCGGCAACGCCATGGATGCCGCGCTTGCCGCGGTCGCCGTGCAGTGCGTCGTCGACCCGCTGATGACCGGCATCGGCGGCGACTGCTTCGCCCTCTACGCCCCCGCGGGCGGCGAGGTGGTGGCGCTCAACGGCTCCGGCCGCGCGCCCGCCGCCGCCACCGTGGAGCGCCTCACCGGCCTCGGCCTCGAAGGCGCGATCCCGCAGACCAGCCCGCACGCCGTCACCATCCCCGGCGCGGTCTCCGCCTGGGCGGCGCTGCATGCGCGCTTCGCCAGCCTGCCGATGGACCGCCTGTTCGCCCGCGCCGTCGGCTATGCCGAAAAGGGCTTCCCGATCACGCCGCGCGTCGCCTGGGACTGGGAACGCAACGCCGAACTCGTCGGCAAGGACGAAGGCGGGCGCACCCTCTTCCTCCCGCTGGGCCGCGCCCCCAAGACCGGCGAGACCCACGCCAACCCGAACCTCGGCCGCACCCTGCGGGCCATCGCCGCCAAAGGCGCGGAGGCCTTCTATTGCGGCGACGTCGCCCAATCCCTGGTGGCGCGCCTCAACGCCTTGGGCGGGCTGCACACCGCCGAGGACTTTGCCGACGGGATGACCGCCGCGGCCTTCGTTGCGCCGATCTCCGCGCCCTACCGCGGCTACGAGGTGGTGGAATGTCCGCCCAACGGCCAGGGCGTCGCCGCGCTGATGATCCTCCGCATCCTCGAAGGCTTCGACCTCTCGGAAAAGCTCTCCGACGCGGAACGCATCCACCTCCACGCCGAGGCGACGAAGCTCGCCTACTATCACCGCGACGCCCTCATCGGCGACCCGGAAACCCTGGGCGGCACGGTGGAAACCCTGCTCTCCGAGCCCGCCATCGCCGCCCTGCGCCGCCGCGTCGACCCGGAACGCGCCCTGCCGCCCGCCCTCTGGGACGAGCCGGAGCACAAGGACACCGTCTACCTCTGCGCCGTCGACCGCGACGGCAACGCCGTCTCCTTCATCAACTCCATCTTCCACGGCTTCGGCTCCACCCGCGCCGACCCGGAAACCGGCGTCGTCCTGCACA
>JBFWJB010000072.1:0-10767 GCA_050253435.1 Rhodospirillaceae bacterium | reverse complement strand
TTTCCGATGCCGCACTATACACATTTGCGCGTCGGAGGGAAGGCGGCGGCCATGCAAAAACCGCGCTAGAGATGCGACGCTTTTCGGAAGCCCTTCGCCACCACGTAGATTTCCGCCGAATCCTTGCGGCTTGCCGGAGGCTTGGCGTGGCGCACGTTTTCGAAATCGCGCTTCATACGGGAGAGGAACTCCGACTCCGCGCCGCCCTGGAACACCTTGGCGACGAAGCATCCGCCCTCGGCCAGCACCTCGCAGGCGAAGGCATAGGCCATTTCCAGCAGCGCGATGATGCGCAGGTGGTCGGTCTGCGGGTGGCCGGTGGTGTTGGCCGCCATGTCGGAGAGCACCACGTCCACCGGCCCGCCGAGCAGCGCCTTGAGGCGGTCGGGCGCATCGTCGTCGGTGAAGTCGCAGACGAAGGTGGTGGCCCCCGGCACCGCGTCCATTTCCAGGAGATCGAGGCCGACCACCTGGCCGCCCGAGGTTTCCGGCTTCACCGCCGCCACCGCCACCTGGGTCCAGCCGCCCGGCGCGCAGCCGAGGTCGACCACCCGCTGGCCGGGCTTGAGCAGGCCGAAGCGTTCGTCGAGTTCAAGAAGCTTGAAGGCGGCGCGGGAGCGGTATCCCTCGCGCCGCGCCGCGACCACGTAGGGGTCGTTGAGCTGGCGCTGCAGCCAGCGCGTGGACGAGGACTTGCGCCCGCGCGCCGTCTTCACCCGCGTATGCAGCATGCGGGTGTTGCCGCGTCCGTCTCCCCCTCTGCGGCCGTCGCTCATGTCCGGTTCTCCGTAATGATTATTCTTCCGCCGCCGCCTGCTCGCGCGGGGTGGAGCGCTTGCCGCCGATATCGGCGAGCGCCGCGGTATCCTCGTGCATCATGTGCGGCAGCAGGCAGGTCACCACCCAGCGCGCCAGTTGCGCGCCGACGCCGGGATTGTGCGAAACCAGGTTGAAGCGCATCGATTCGACGTCGAGGACCAGGGAGGCGTGCATGCGGCGGTGCTTGGCGAGGCTCGGGGCGCGGATCGAGGCGAAGTACGCCTCCTCCTCGGCGAAATGGTAGCGGGTGTAGTTTTCCAGCGCGGCGAGCGCCTCGGCGGCGATCTCATCGGCGCGCCCCGCCTCCAGCGCCTCGGCGAGCAGGCTCGCGAGGTCGAGAAGACGCTGGTGCTGGGTATCGATCACCCAGTTGCCGGTGGCGTATTCGTCCGACCAGGGAAAACTGCTCACGCCGCACCTCATCCGCCGTGCCACGCGCGGGGTATACCCTTACGGCGGACAATCGGCAATCGCTTTCTCGGTCAGGAGGCGGACGGAACCGCCCAGGCGCGCGCCCAGACGGCGAGATGCGCCGCGATGTCGGCGACCACCCAGCCGCCGTCCTCGGCTTCGGCGAAGCTGTGGATGCGGTCCGAGTCGCCCGCGCCTGCGCCGCGCAGCCACACCGTCCGCCCCGCCGCCGCGGCTTGCCGCGCGAGGGCCGCGTCGTCGGTGATGAGGAGGTCGCAGCGCTCGGAAAGCGCCGCCGCGGCGGATACCGCCACCGCCTCCACCCCCGGCAGCGCCCACACCGGCTCCCAGTCCGGCGGCAGGCCGCCGCCCGCGCAGCACAGCGCGACGCGCGGCCGCGGCAGCCCGGCGGCGCGGCGCGTCGACAGCAGGCGCGAGAGGTCGGCGCTCCACCCCGATTCTCCGGGGCGGTGCGCCACCGCGGCCTTGAGGTCGCGTTCGGCGGCGGCGGCGTCGCCGAGCTTCCACAAGGCGAGGCCGCGCTCGTGCAGCAGTTCCGGCGCTTCGGGGCGCAGGATCAGCGCCGCGGCGCAGTCGGCGAGCGCCGCCTCGGCGCGGCCGAGGCCACGCTGGGCGCGCGCCCGGTTGAGCAGCGCCTCGACATAGCCGTCGCGCAGGGCGAGCGCGCGTTCCGCCGCGTCTTCCGCCTCCGCATGGCGGGAAAGCGCGTTGAGCGCGGTGGCGAGGTTGTTCCAGCTCACCGCATTGCCGGGGCGGCGCTCGGTGGCGCGGCGCAGCACCGGCACCGCGGCGGCGGTGTCGCCCTTCTGAATCAGGAGCGTGCCGAGCGCGTGCAGGGTTTCCGGGTGGTCCGGCGCGGAGGAGAGGATGCGCGCAAACACCTGCTCCGCCTGATGCAGCCGCCCGGCGCGCTGGTGCGCCAGGCCCTGGCTCAGCGCCTGCGGCAGGGACATCTCGGCCGCGGGTTCCCCCGCCCCGGACTGGGAAGGCTGCGGCCGCAGCCCGGCGCCCGCCTCGATCACCGGGCGGAAGCACGCCTCCGGCGACAGCGCGCGCGCCGCCACCGCGAGGCCCGCATCGACCAGGCGGCGGCGCTCCACCGCACTGCCGATGAGAAGCGCGAGAGCCGCGGCGAAGTCCTCCGCCGCCTCGGCGAGCAGGCAGGCCGGCGCGGCCAGGGACAAAAGGTCGGCGATCGCCCCCGGCGTGGCGAGCAGCGGCCGCGCGTGGCCCAGCGCCTCCACCGCGATGCGCGCCGCGCCGGGGGCGCGGTGCGGCGCCGCCACCACATCCACCGCGGCGAAGAACGGCAGCGCGCGGTCCACCGGCCCGACGAAGCGGAAATCCGGGCACGCCTTCGGCAGATCGCCCGCGCCACCGACCGCGCCGCCCACCACCACCTCCACCGCGCCGCGCGCGAGGGTCAGCTCCGGCCGCCGCCACACCGCGTCGTGCAGCCAGGAGAGCGCCGCGGCGTCCACCCAATCGTCGCCGAAGAACACGCCGATGCGCGCCACCTCGCGGCGCAAGGGCGGCAGGGGGTCGGCCACCGCCACCGGCTGCGGTGCGAAGCCGCAGCGCTCCGCCCCCAGCGCGGCGACGGCGCGGGCGTGCATGCCCTCGCGGGCGCACAACACCCGGTCGAAGCGGCGGGCGAGTTCGAAAAGCTCCACCTCGCCCAGGCGCACCGCGCTTTCCGCCGCCTCGGCGTCGAGCAGCACCGGGATGGTGGCTGGGACGAAATCCGGCACCCAGGCGAGATCGTCGGACATCACCAGAACGCGGGAGGGCCGCCGCTCCGCGATCAGCCCGCCGAGGCGCGCCGCGGCGCGGCGCAGGTCCAGCGTCGGCACCAGCGCCTCGCAGCGGATTTCCCGCGCCGCGGCGGAGGCGGCGAGGTTGGCGGCAAGCCGCTCGAATTCGCCGAGCGCGGTGCCGAGGTAGATCAGGTCCACCGGCCCCTCTTCCACCAGATAGCCCAGCATCTCGCGCTGGCGCGCGGCAACGCCGGAGCCGGGACGCCAGAAGGCGCGGTCGGTGATGAATACCGAGCCGAAGGACAAGACCGCTCTCCCCATGCGCCGGACGCCGCAAGCCGGGCCGACTTCAGGATTTTTTAACGGAACCCGAAGATAGTATACTGTGACGACGTGTTTTCAAACGGAGTGTCCGACGGTGCGCCGGGTTTCCCTTTCCTGCCTCGCCCTGCTTGCGCTCGGCGGATGTTCGCTCTCCTCCCTCGACGATGCGGTGCCGACCGCCGGGCTGGAGGATCTCACCCCCTTCGGCCGCGGCTACCAGGCGCTGTTCGCCGCCGACGTCGCCACCCTGATGGTCACCGACAAGACCATGGTGGACCACATCGTCTCCTACTTCCGCGAGGAGGATTGCTCCTCGGTGCGGGCGAGCCAGGGCGACCGCTATTGCCGCCCCTTCCAGATCGCCTACACCCCGCCGCCCGAGCCGTTCTGCTACCGCTCGCTCGCCGACGTCTCCTGCTTCGCCTCGCCCAACCCCTACGGCACCGACACCCGCATGGGGTCGTTCCTGCCCGGCATCACGCGCGTACGCTGAATGGACTGGACTCTCTACTGGGCGTTTCTCGCCGCCGCCTTCGCCCTCGCGGTCACGCCGGGGCCGGACCTCACCTACGTGATCGCCCGCAGCATCGCCCAGGGGCGCGGCGCAGGGCTTCTCGCCACCCTCGGCATCGCAGGCGCCCTGGTCATCCACGTCACCCTGATCACGCTGGGGTTGTCGCGGGTATTCCTCGCCCTGCCCGGGGCCTATGCGGCGGTGAAGATCGCGGGCGCGGTCTACCTGATCTGGCTGGCGGTGCAGGCCTTCCGCGCCGGCGCCGCGCCACAGGTGGCGCTCGCCGCGGCGCGGCCGCTCACCATCCTCCGCCAGGCGGCGCTGAGCTGCCTTCTCAACCCCAAGCTCGCGGTGTTCTTCATCGCCTTCCTGCCGCAGTTCACCAACCCGGCGGCAGGGCCGATCACGCCGCAGCTCTTCCTCCTCGGGGTGAGCTTCGCCGCGGTCGGGCTCAGCGTTCTCGCCGCCGCGGCGATCGCCTTCGGCCCCATCGGCGCGGCGCTTGCGCGCCATCCGGCGGTGTGGAAGTGGCAGAGCCGCTTCACCGGCACGGTGCTCGCGGGGCTGGCCGCGCGGCTCGCCTGGCCGGACGGCGCATAGGCGGGGAAACGCGCCATCTCCCCGCGCATTGAAATCCCTCCGCACGATGCAACCTATTCTATATACGGCCCTGAAGCGAAGAAGGCCGGGGAAAGAGACGGCGAGAGGACAGAGACCATGGAAGCTGAGATCGACGTCTCCGGCCTGCGCAAGTTCGTCGCCCCGGAATTCGTCTTCGGCGGCGGATCCCGCCGCCTCGCCGGACGCTATGCCCGCAATCTCGCCCTCTCCCGCGTCCTGGTGGTGAGCGACCCCGGCGTCGCCGCCGCGGACTGGCTGGACGAAACGCTTTCCACCATCGCCGCCGCAGGGATCGACGCCGTGCCCACCACCGAGGTCAGCCCCAACCCGCGCGCCGAAGAGGTGATGCGCGGCGCGGCGCTCTATGCGGCGAAGCGCTGCGACGGCATCATCGCCATCGGCGGCGGCAGCGTCATGGACTGCGCCAAGGGCATCGGCATCGTCGCCTCCAACCACCGCCCGATCGAGGATTTCGAGGGCGTCGATGCGGTGGGCAGGCCCTGCCCGCCCCTGATCTGCATTCCCACCACCGCGGGCACCTCCGCCGACGTCAGCCAGTTCGCGATCATCCGTCACCCCAACGAGCCGGTGAAGATGGCGATCATCTCCAAGGCGGTGGTGCCGGACCTTGCGCTGATCGACCCGGAAACCACGGCGAGCATGCCGCCCTTCCTCACCGCCTGCACCGGCATCGACGCCCTGGTGCACGCCGTCGAGGCGTTCGTCTCCGTCGCCGCCGGGCCGCTCACCGACATGCACGCCCTCGCCGCGATCCGCCTGATCGGCGAAAACCTGGCGGGCGCGGTGGCCTCCCCGGCGGATGCGGCGCGCCGCGAGGCGGTGATGATGGGCAGCCTGCAGGCCGGGCTCGCCTTCTCCAACGCCAGCCTGGGAGCGGTGCACGCCATGGCGCACAGCCTGGGCGGCCTGCTCGACCTGCCGCACGGGCAATGCAACGCGCTGTTGCTGGAGCATGTGCTCGCCTACAACTTCCCCGTGGCGGAAGACCGCTGCCGCCGCATCGGCGAGACGCTCGGCCTCGACCTGCGCGGCCTTTCCGGCGCGCAGGCGCTCTCCCGCATCTTCGGCTTCATCCAGGACCTCAAGCGCGAGGTCGGCATCCCCGGCACGCTTGCCGGTTGCGGCGTGAAGCGCGGCGACATCTCCGACCTTGCGGACTATGCGCTCGCCGACGCCTGCATCGTCACCAACCCCCGCCGCCCCAGCCGCGGCGACATCGAGACGATCTATGCCGAAGCGCTCTAGGACTATCGATTGGCAGGAGCTTCAGGGCCGCATCATCGGTCTCGGCGAGGAGTCCCTGAAGAAGAGCCATTACCCGGAGTTGCAGGAGCGCCTGCGCGAACTCGAGCGCTTCCGCGCGCTGCTCGACCTCAGTTCCGACATCGTCCTCATCCTCGACATCGCGGCGGAACGCATCGCCGACTGGAACCGCACCGCCCAGGCCGCCCTCGGCCACGCCGCGCCGCCGCCGCTTTCCGCCATCGGCGCGGAGGAGGTGCTCGCCTTCCTGCGCGAGGATCATTCCGGCTGCGAGGAGCACCCGGAGATGTGCAGCCGCACCATCGTCACCACATTCCGCCGCGCCGACGGCAGCCGCTTCCCCGCGGAGATCGCGGTCAGCCTGCGCGCCGGCGACGCCGAGCGCCTCGCCATTGCAGTGGGGCGCGACGTCACCGAGCGCATGCGCACCGAGCAGCGGCTGCGTCAGGCGGCGGCGGTGTTCGACAATTCGGTGGAAGGCATCGTCGTGCTCGACACCGCGCACCGCATCGTCGCGGCCAACCCTGCGCTCCTGGAAATCAGCGGCTTCACCGCGGACGAAGTGACCGGCCGCCCGGTCGACGTCCTGCGCTCGCTGCGCCATGGCGACGCCTTCTACCGCACCCTGTGGGCCACGGTGGAACAGACCGGCTCCTGGCAGGGAGAAATGTGGACGCACCGCAAATCCGGAGAGCCTTTGCCGGTTTGGGCGGCGGTCAGCACCGTGCGCGACGCCGACGGCGCCCCCGTGCAATACGTCTTTTCATACTCCGACATCTCGCAGATCAAGGAATCCGAGCGCCGCCTCGAACACCTCACCCATCACGATCCGCTGACCCAGCTGCCCAACCGCCTGATGCTGGGCGCGGCGCTGGAGCGCGCGCTCACCCGGGCGCGGCGCACCGGCCATGCGCTCGCGCTCTTGTTCATCGACGTCGACCGCTTCAAGACGATCAACGACACCCTCGGGCACCAGACCGGCGACCTGCTGCTGCAGGCGCTCGCCGCGCGCATCGCCGCCTCGGTGCGCGCCGCCGACCTGGTGGCCCACATGTCGGGCGACGAGTTCGCGGTGCTGCTGGAGGACATCTCCTCCCCCGAGGATGCGGCGCGGGTGGCGCGCAAGCTGGTGGAGGCCTGCACCGAACCGTTCGACCTCGACGGCTTCGAGGCGTTCGTCACCCTGTCCATCGGCATCACCCTCTCCCCCGAACACGGACAGAGCGCCACTGCGCTTCTGCGCAACTGCGATTCCGCCGTACACCACGCGAAAAGCGAGGGCGGCAACCGCTTTCGCATCTATACCCGCGAGCTCACCAAAATCGCCTTCAAGAACCTGCGGATCGAGACCAGCCTGCGCCACGCCATCGACACCGGCGAGCTCGAGCTGTTCTACCAGCCGCAGTTCCGCCTCGCCGACGATACGCTCTGCGGCGCCGAGGCGCTGGTGCGCTGGCACCACCCGAAGCGCGGCCTGATCCCGCCGGACGCCTTCATCCCGCGCGCCGAAAAGACCGGCCTGATCGTGCCGATGGGCGAGCTTCTGCTGTTCGACGCCTGCCGCCGCGTCAAGGCCTGGCTCGATGCGGGCCTCGCCGCGGTGCCGGTGGCGGTCAATATCTCCGGCGTGCAGATCACCACCGGGCCGATCGTCGAGACCGTCGCCGCGGCGCTGGCGGACTCCGGCCTGCCGCCCGAGCTCCTCAAGCTCGAAATCACCGAAAGCTTCGCGATGCGCGGCACCCAGGGGTCGATCGACCGCCTGCACGCCCTGCGCGCGCTCGGCGTCGAACTCGCCATCGACGACTTCGGCACCGGCTATGCCTCGCTCGCCTACCTGCGCGAGTTGCCGGTCACCATCATCAAGATCGACCGCGAGTTCGTGCGCAACGTGCCGGACCACCGCGGCGACTGCGCGATCATCGAGGCGATCGTCGCCATGGCCCACGGCCTCGGCCTGACGGTCGTCGCCGAGGGCGTGGAGACCGAGGCGCAGCAGGTCTTTCTCGCCCGCGCCGGGTGCGACATCATGCAGGGATTCCTCTGCGGCCGCCCCACGCCGCACCCGGAATTCGAGCGGCGGCTGCCCCGCTGCGCCCGCCCGCGCGGATGACAGGAGAGGCGGTTTGGCGCATAGTACGGCCTCGTCGCCTGTTGTGGGGGGAAGCGTGCTCGATATCCGTCCGGTGGTCTTCGTCGTCGGGCTGTTCCTGATCGTTCTGGCCGTGGCCATGGCGCCCGCCGCCGCCGTCTCCCTCTCCGAGGGCGGCGGCGACTGGGTGATCTTCGCCGCCGCCGCCGCGGTCACCGTGTTCGTCGGGCTGGCGATGATCCTCAGTTGCAGCGGCGCGAAACGCCGCGTCAACCTGCGCCACGTCTTTCTGCTCGCCACCTCGATCTGGGCGATCCTGCCGGCGTTCGCCGCGCTGCCGTTCTGCTTCGGCAGCGCCGCGCTGCCCTATACCGACGGCTTCTTCGAGGCGATGTCCGGGCTCACCACCACCGGCGCCACCATCCTCGCCGACGTCGCCGCCGAGAGCCCGGCGATCCTCTTGTGGCGCTCCACCCTGCAATGGCTGGGCGGCATCGGCATCGTGCTGATGGCGGTGACGCTGCTGCCGATGCTGCGCGTCGGCGGCATGCAGGTGTTCAAGACCGAGGCCTTCGACACCCCGGACAAGATCTTCTCCCGCGTCAGCCCGATCGCGCTCGAACTCGCCGCGATCTACGCGCTCTTCACCGCGGTCTGGGCGGCGCTCTACTGGGCCGTCGGGATGGAGCCCTTCGACGCGGTCAACCACGCGATGACGACGCTCTCCACCGGCGGCTTTTCCACCCATGCGGACAGCTTCGCCCACTGGCGCTCGCCGGCGATGCTCTGCGTCGCCACCGGCGGCATGATCGTCGCCGCGCTGCCGTTCGCCCTCTACCTGCAGGCGGCGCGCGGAACCTGGCGGCCGCTCTTCGCCGACGGCCAGGTGCGCGCCTTCCTCGCCACGCTCGGCGTCGCCTCCGCCCTCATCGCCGCCTGGCTGATCTCCGACAGCGGCTACGACATCGGCCTCGCGGCGCTCGGCGCGGTATTCCACACCACCTCGATCCTTACCGGCACCGGCTACACCGCCACCGACATCCAGCTGTGGGGCGGCCTGCCGGTGCTGCTGCTGTTCGTGCTGCAATACGTCGGCGGCTGCGCCGGGTCCACCACCTGCGGCTTCAAGGTGTTCCGCTTCCAGGTGCTGCTGCTCGCCGCGAAGCAGCAGGTGGCGCGCATGCTGCGCCCCCACATCGTGACCCTGCCGCACTACAACGGCCGGCCGCTGCAGCCCAGCACCACCGACGCGGTGATGGCCTACTTCTTCCTCTATGCGCTGTCGGTGTCGTGGCTGGCGGTGGGGCTGTCGTTCCTCGGCCTCGACTTCACCACCGCGATCTCCGGGGCCTCCTCGGCGATCTCCAACGTCGGCCCCGGCTTCGGCGAGATCATCGGCCCGGCGGGCACCTACGCCACCCTGCCGGATGCGGCGAAGTGGATGCTCGCCTGCGGCATGCTGATCGGACGGCTGGAGATCCTTTCGGTGCTGGTGCTCTTCCAGCCCGCGTTCTGGCGCGAATAGGCCACGAAAAAGCCGGGTTTCCCCGGCTTTTTCGTTTCCGTTCAGTCGGCCACCGCCTCGGGCAGGTAGCGCTTGATGTTGGCGCTCATCGCGCGGTCGAACTCCTCGCCGAGCTTCTTGGAGAGCTCGTACCAGGCCTTCTCCCGGTCGTTGATCGAGGCGCCCTCCTGCACCGTGAGGCTGCGGTTGGCGGTGGTCTCCACCGAGCCGTGGTAATTGCGCTCCGGATCGTCGAGGGTGAGCCGCGCCGTCAGCGTCGCGTCGTAGCGTTCCGACGGTTCGTCGGTGAAGGTGCCGACGATGCCGGTCTTGGTCTTCAGCCTGGTTTCCACCACCTTGGCGTCGAGCACCTCGAAGCGCGCCACCGCGCGGCCCGCGCGCAGCGGCTGCAGGCGGTCGAGCGCCCACTGCCGCGCCATCCGCTCCGGCGAAATCGGCATCAGGTGCTCGACGTTGGGCGGCGCGAAGGTCGGCTGGTAGGACGACGAGATGTCCACCCGCATCGCCCGGATGGTGATCGGCGCACCCTGGCTGAAGCGGATCTCCGGATAGGTGGGGGCGGGCGGCGTGCTGGTGCAGGCGGCGAGCGCCAGCGCCGAGAACAGGCCGAGCAGCAGACCGCGCCGGGAAGAGGTGAAGAACGGCATTTCCAAGCTCCTCGAAGCAATCACCGGGGTTGAGATTGCCCGCAGCGGGGCGTCCGATCAAGCGGGTTTCTCGGACTTGACCGCCGCCGGATCGAAGGTATAGCGCGTCTTGCAGAAATCGCAGGTGACCTCGATCACGCCGTCCTGCGCCGCGGCGTCGAGGTCGGCGGGCGGCAGCGAGGCGAGCACCGCGGCGAGGCGCTCGCGCGAGCAGCGGCAGGCAAAGCGCACCTCGGAGCCCGCATAGACCGCCAGATCCGAGGCGTGGAACAGGCGGCGCAACACCTCGGTGGCGGGCAGCGCCGGGTCGAGGAGCTCGTGCGCGGTGAGGCTGCCGTGCAGGATGCGCGCGGTCTCCCAGGCGTCTGCCTCTTCCTCGGCGGAGAGCGCCGCGCGGTCGGTGGGCAGGCGCTGCAGCAGAATGCCCCCGGCGCGCCAGCCGAAGCCGTCGGCAGGCGGCGCGGCGGCGAGGAAAAGCGCGGTGTCGATCTGTTCCGACTGATGGAAATAGGCGATCGCGGTCTCCGCCAGGGAGGCCCCCTGCAACGCCACGATGCCTTGGTAGCGGTCGGTGTGCTCGCCCTGGTCGATGGTGATCGCCATCTGGCCGTGCCCGGTGAGCGCGGCGAAGGCGGGCTCCACCGCCGCCCGCAGCAGCGCGTCGAGCCGCGCCGCTTCCGCCGCGACGCTGGCGCGGATGCCGCCCGCGGAGGTCATGTCGGCGACGATGCGCGAGACCGGCGCGTCGGTGG
>JBFWJB010000071.1:0-10786 GCA_050253435.1 Rhodospirillaceae bacterium | reverse complement strand
GCGCAGGCCAACGGACTCACCCACATCGCCGGGTCCACCGGCTATGCCTCAGAACGCGCGGTGCAGCGCTTATACGCCCTGCCGGAGATCGCCCTCATCGTCATGGGCGTCTTCGTCGGCGGCCTTTTGAAATACCTGCGCGCCCACCCGCTGCCACGCCTCACCCTCGCAGGCGGCTTCGCCAAGTTCGCCAAGTTGGCGGAAGGCCACCTCAACGTCCACTCCGGGGCCTCGCGGGTGGATTTCGCCGCGCTGGCGGCGGAGGTGCAGCGCCTCGGCGGCACGCCCGCCGTGGTCGCCGCGGCGCGCAGCGCCAACACCGCGATGCAGGTGCTGGAACTCGCCGACGCCGCGAACCTGCCGCTCGCCGACGCGGTGGCGGCGCGCTGCCTCGCCGTGGCGCGGCAAACCCTGAAGCCGCAAACCGCCGTCGACGTGCTGATCGTGAATCGTGAAGGCGAGGTGGTGGGCCATGCCGGACCGTGAACCGCCGCGCATCCTCATTCTCGGCGGCACCGCCGACGCAACGGCGGTCGCCAAGGCCCTGGCCGAGGCCGGGGGCTGCCGCGTCCTCACCTCGCTCGCCGGGCGGGTGAAATCGCCGCAAATGCCGCCGGGCGAGGTGCGCATCGGCGGCTTCGGCGGGGCAGAGGGCCTGCGCGCCTTCCTCGCCGAAAGCCGCATCGCCGCGGTGATCGACGCCACCCACCCCTTCGCCGCGCAAATCTCCGCCAATGCGCGGACCGCCTGCGACGCCGCGGGCATACCCCGCCTGCAAATCCGCCGCCCGGAATGGCCGCGCCACGCCGCCGACCGCTGGGTCGAGGTGGACACCACGGAAGACGCCGCGCGCCGCCTCCCCGCCCTCGGCCGCCGCGCCTTCCTCACCGTCGGCGTCACCGAACTCGGCCCCTTCCGCACCCTGCCGCAAACCTGGTGCCTGGTGCGCGTCGTCGACCCGCCCGCACAGCCGCTGCTCGACGGCCCGCACGCCACCCTCGCCGCGCGCGGCCCCTTCGCCGAAGCGGCGGAACGCGCCCTGATGACCGAATACGCCATCGACGTGCTGGTGACCAAACACGCTGGCGGCAACGCCACATACGGCAAACTCGCCGCCGCGCGGGACCTCGGCATCCCGGTGCTGATGATCCGTAGACCTCCGGCCGAGTCCGGCGATACCGCCGAGGCCAGGGACGCGCTCGCCTGGCTGCGGGGGAAGGGGCTGCTGTAAAAACCAAGCCAGGGCTCCGCCCTGGACCCGCCGGGGACTCGGTCCCCGGACCCCCTAACTGGTTTTTCGCCGCGCAGCGGCAATCAACCGTCACGCCGCGTGATGGCCTTATGGCGCTCCGCGCAAAAACCAACCGTTATGGGAGGTCCGGAGGGACCGAGTCCCTCCGGAAAGTTTTTCCTTTTCCCCGAATCGAAAAGGGCCGGTCTGGAGACCGGCCCTTTTTCCGTTTTCGTGCCCTTGGGCTTACTGGTTCCGGTTGCCCATGAAGCGCAGCATGATGAGGAACATGTTGATGAAGTCGAGGTAGAGCGACAGCGCGCCCATGATCGCGGTCTTTTCGGCGATCGCGGCGTCGTTGCCGGCCATGAAGTACATCGACTTGATCTTCTGCGTATCATAGGCGGTCAGCCCGGCGAAGATGAGGAGGAACATCGCGGAGAGCGCGAGGTCCAGCGCCGAGCTTTGCAGGAACATGTTGACCACCATGGCGATCAGGCCGCCGATCAGGCCCATCAGCAGGAACGAGCCCATGGCGGAGAGGTTGCGCTTGGTGGTGTAGCCGTAGAGGCTCAGGCCCGCGAACGCCGCGCCGGTGATGAAGAACACCCGGGTGATCGAAGCGCCGGTATAGAGCAGGAAGATATAGGCGAGCGACGCGCCGACCAGGCCCGCATAGACCCAGAACACCGTTTGTGCGGTGCGCACCGGCATCGACTGGATCTTCATGCCGAGGAAGAACACCAGGCCCAGGGGCGCGAACATCACGACATAGCCGAGGATATTCGGCTGGATCGCGCCGCGCGGGGTCACCGTGTACAGCATGTTCAGCAGCGCCGGGGTATGCGCGACAACCCAGGCGACCAGGCCGGTGACGGCCAGGGCGGAGGCCATGTAGTTGTAGACCTTCAGCATATAGCTGCGCAGGCCCTGATCGACGGCTTCCGCCGCCGCGGTACGGCCCATCGTCGTAGAACGCGGGTCGGTGTACATCGTCATCGTCGTCCTCTCGTGCAAAGGGGCGGTCCACGCCCACCATGGGCAAAACATGTGGTGACGCCTCGGACCGCGCAAGTATGCCACGCGGAAAACCGAACGCAACCGCAGGATTCACAAATGCCGCAGCCGCCGCGCCGGGCGCGCCGCCAGCACCCGCCCGGCGATCAGCCCGCCGGTCGCCAGGCCTGCTGCTGCGGCCAGCGCGGCGACGAGAATGGCCGCGCCGGGGCGGAAGGTCCATTCCAGGCGCAGGGCGAGGCGCACCACCGCCCAGGCGGCGGCGCTGCCCGCGACGATGGCGAAGACCCCGGTGATCGCGCCGATGCCGAGGAACTCCCAGGCGGTGACGCGCATCAGTTCGCGCCGCCGCGCCCCCAGCACCTTCAGCACCACCGCCTGGTCGAGGCGTTCGCGCAGCCCCGCGGAGACCGCGCCGCCGAGCACCAGCAGCCCGGCGAGCACGGTGACGCCGGTGACCGCGAGCACGGCGCGCCCGCCGACGTCGGAGAGGCTCTGCACGCGCTCCAGCACGTCGGCAACGCGAATCGCCGAGACGTTGGGCAGCGCCGCGGCGACGGCGCGCTCCAGCGGCAGTTCGCCTTGCGGCGGCACCTTGACCGTGGCGATGCGGGTGTGCGGCGCGGCATCGATCACGCCGGGGGAGAAGACGAAGGCGAAGTTCATGGAAAGCGAGGTCCAGCGCACCGCGCGCAGGCTGGCCACGGTGGCGGTGATCTCGCGCCCGAGGATGTTGACCGTGACGGTGTCGCCGATGGCAAGGCCGAGGCCATCCGCCACGCCCTTTTCCACCGAGACCTGGGGCGTCGCGGGCGTGCCCTGCCACCAGCTTCCGGCCACGATGTCCGCACCGCGCGGCGCCCGCGCCGCGGCGGTGAAGCCGCGGTCCCCGGCAAGCACCCAGCGCACCGCCGGGTCCACCGCATCCGGGTTTGCGGCGTGGCCCTTGAAGGCGACGACGCGGCCGCGCACCATCGGCGCGCTGTCTTCCACCGCCGCGCCGGGGATGGCGGCGACGGTTTCGGCGAAGCGGTTTGCCTGGTCGGGCTGGATGTCGATGAAGAAATAGCTCGGGCGGTCGTCGCCGCGTTCGCTGCCGACCTGGGCGGAGACGTTGCCCTGCACCTGGGTGAGCGTCACCAGCACCGTCGCGCCGAGGCCGAGCGCGGTCATCATCGGCGCCAGCGGCCCGCGCCGCCGCGCCAGGTTGGCGAGCGCCAAACGCCCCAGAACGCCGGTGGCGGCCCCATGGCAGCGCGCCGCGGCGGCGGAAATGCCCGCGGCGGCAAGCCGCAGCAGGCCGAGCACCGCGGCAGCCCCGGCGGCGAAGCCGAGGCCGAGTTCCGGCCGGTCGCCGGAGGCGGCGGCCAGCGCCAGCAGCGCGGCGATCAGCGCCGCCAGCACCGCCCACGCGGCAGGGGAGATCGGGGAGGCGCGCTCGCCCGCGACATCCTGGAACAGCGAGGCGGCGGGCACCTCGCGGGCGCGCAAGAGAGGCAGCCAGGCGAACAGCGCCGCGGTGAGCGCGCCGAAGGCGGCGGCGCGGGCGAGCGGCAGCGGGTAGAGCGCGGGCAGCGGCGCGGCGGGCAGCATGCCGCCCTGGCCGATCAGCGCCGCCACCGGCCACGGCACCGCCGCGCCGATGATCAGCCCCGCGAGAATTCCCACCGCCGCCACCGCACCGATGACGATGGCGTGCAGCGCGACGATCTGGCGGTTGGTCGCGCCCTGGGATTTCAGCACCGCCAGCACCGGGCGGCGCGCGTCCAGCACCGCGGAGACCGCGCTGGCCACGCCGACGCCGCCGACCAGCAGCGCGGAAAGCCCGGCCCAGGCGAGGAAGCGGGCGATGGTGTCGAGGAAGCGCCGCGTCCCCGGCGCGGCATTGTCCAGGCCGCGCACCCGCCACGCCTGGTCGGGCAACACCGCGGCCACCGCCGCGGTGGCGAGGCCCGGCGCATCGATGCGGGCGGCATAGGTGATCAGGCTGCCCGGCTGCACCAGGCCGGTGGCCTGCAACCCGGCGAAATCGGTGATTACCCGCGGCCCCAGGCTGAACATCCGCGACGCCGAATCCGGCTCCGCCAGAATGCGCGCGCGGATGCGGAAGTCGGCATTGCCGATGCGCACGGGATCCCCCACCGCGAGGCCGAGGCGCGCGAGCAGCCCCTGCGCCACCGCGACGCCGGGCACGCCGCCCGCATCCGCCGCAAACGCGCGGGCGGGCGGCAGCGGCGGGTCGAGGCGCAACGCGCCCGCCAGCGGATAGGCCCGGTCCACCGCCTTGAGTTCGGTGAGCAGGGCGCGTCCCGCGCCGTCGGGGCGGCGCGCCATCACCCGCGCCTCGGCAATTTCGGAGACCCTGCCCAGCTTCTCCAGCGCGGCGCGCTCCACCGCATCCGGCGGGCGGTAGAGGCGGGAGGCCTCGACATCGCCGCCGAGAAGCGTGCGCGCGTCGCGCGCCAGCCCCGCCTCCACCGAGGAGACCACGGAGCCCGCGGCGGCCACCGCGGCGACGCCGAGCGCCAACCCGGCCAGCAGCACGCGAAAGCCGGAAAAGCTGTTGGCGAAGCCCCCCTTCAAGTCGCGCAGGGCGAGGCGGAAGAGGGGAAAGGCGCTCACGCCGCGCCCCCCGTGTCGCTTTCCACCCGGCCATCGCGCAGCCGCACGATGCGGCCGCAGCGCGCCGCCAGGGCCTCGTCGTGGGTGATCAGCACCAGCGTCGCACCGTCTTCGCCGCAGGCGGAGAACATCAGCTCCGCCACCGCCTCGCCGCTGTCGTGGTCGAGGTTGCCGGTGGGTTCGTCGGCAAGCAGCAGGCCGGGCCTCGGCGCCAGCGCGCGGGCCAGCGCGACGCGCTGCTGCTCGCCGCCGGAAAGCTTCGACGGCAGGTGGCCGAGGCGGCGTTCCAGCCCCACCGCCGCCAGCACCTCCGCGGCGCGGGCGCGCGAATCCGCCACCCCCGCAAGGTCCAGCGGCACCGCCACGTTGTCGAGCGCGGTGAGCGTCGGGATCAGGTGGAACGCCTGGAAGACGATGCCGACGCGGCCGCGGCGGAACACCGCCATCTCGTCCTCGGACAATCCGTCCAGGCTTTCCCCGCCGACGCACACCCGCCCGCGGGTGGGGCGCTCCAGCCCCGCCATCAGCATCATCAGCGTGGATTTGCCGGAACCGGACGGCCCGAGCACCGCCACCCGCTCGCCGGGTTTGATCGTAAGACCTATATCGTCCAGGATGGTCAGGGGTCCGGCGTCGGTCGCGGCGTCGAAGCCCACGCCGTCGAGGCGCAAGGCCTCGGTTGCGGTTTCCTCTTCTCGGGGCAGGGTCATGTCGGTCCTTCGCGCGATTTTCTGCATTCTCGTGGCGCTCGCCGCGGCTCCGGCGCAGGCTGCGCCGCCCTTCGTCCTGGTCGCCCTGGGCGACAGCCTCACCGCCGGATACAACCTGCCGCAGGACGCCGCCTTCCCCAGCGTGCTGGCCCGCCGCCTCACCGACATGGGGTGGCAGGTGGAGGTGCGCAACGCCGGGGTTTCCGGCGATACCACGGCGGGCGGGCTGGCGCGGCTCGACTGGGCGCTCACCCCGCCGCCCTCCGCGGTGATCCTGGAACTCGGGGCCAACGACGCGCTGCGCGGCCTGCCGCCCGCCGAGGCCAAGGCCAACCTCGCCGCGATGCTGAAAAAGCTCAAACAAAAGAACATCCCGGTGCTGCTTGCCGGCATGCGCGCGCCGCGCAACCTGGGGGACGCCTACGCCACGGAGTTCGACGCGATCTACCCGGCGCTCGCGGCGGAATTCGGCGTGCCGCTCTACCCCTTCTTCCTCGCGGGCGTCGCCGCCGACCCGCGCTATGTGCAGCCCGACGGCATGCACCCGACGCGCGAAGGGGTGGAGATCATCGCGAACGCCATCCTCCCGCATGTGGAAAAGCTGCTGAAACGCGTGGCCAAGGGGGCGCGATGATCCGCCTGTTCTTCGGCCTGCCGCTGCCGGAAACCTGCCGCGCGCGCCTTGCCGCCATCGCCCATGGCCTGCCCGGGGCGCGTTTCATCCCGCCGGAGAACTATCACCTGACACTGCGCTTCATCGGCGAGGTGGATGAGGGCCGGGCGGAGGACATCGCCGAGGCGATGGACCGTCTCGCCCATCCCGCGGTCGCGGTGCGCATCGCAGGCCTCGGCGTGGAAGGGGCGCGGCACCGCGCCGCCACCCTGTGGGCGGAGGCGGAGCCGACGCCGCAGCTCGCCGCCCTGCAGGAGAAGGTGGAACGCCTCTGCCGTACCGCGGGCTGCGCGGCGGAAACCCGGCGCTTCCGCCCCCACGTCACCCTGGCGCGGCTGAAGAACACGCCGCCCGCGCGGCTGCAGGACTATCTCTCCGCCCATGGCCTCGCCGCCTGCCCGCCGTTTTCCGCCGATGCGGTGGTGCTCTATTCCAGCATCCTCACGCCGCGGGGCTCGCTCTACACCGAGGAAATGCGTTTCCCCCTCACCGCGGGGGCGTTACCATCGGCCTGAACACGCCGGAGAACCGCCATGACCGAACCCGCCTCCACCATCGTCATCCTCACCGGCGCCGGAATTTCCAAGGAATCCGGCCTCGACACCTTCCGCGACAACGACGGCATCTGGGCCAAGGTGCGCATCGAAGACGTCGCCACGCCCGAGGCCTATATTCGCAACCCCACCCGGGTGCAGGAGTTCTACAACGCCCGCCGCTCCGGCCTGAAAGACCCCAAGGTGGTGCCCAACCCGGCGCACGAGGCGCTCGCCCGCCTGGAAAAGGACTGGCCGGGGGAAGTGCTGCTGGTCACCCAGAACATCGACGACCTGCACGAACGCGCGGGCTCGCAAAACCTCATCCACATGCACGGCGAACTCCTCAAGGTGCGCTGCGAATACTGCGACGCCCTGATGCAGTGGGAGGACGACCTGTTCACCACCACGCCGTGCCCGCACTGCGGCCGCAAGGGCGGCCTGCGCCCCCACGTGGTGTGGTTCGGCGAAATGCCGCTCGGCATGGACAAAATCTACGAATCGCTCGATACCTGCCGCCTCTTCGTCTCCATCGGCACCTCGGGCAACGTCTACCCCGCCGCGGGCTTCGTGCAGCACGTGCGCTACCGCGGCCTCGCCCACTCGGTGGAACTCAACCTCGAACCCTCGCAGGGCGCCACCCTGTTCTCCGAGGCGATCTACGGCCCGGCCACGGAAATCGTCCCCGCCTTCGTCGAGCGCATCCTCAAGGACGGCATCCCCGCGCCGTGAACACCAGACCGGGCTCTGCCCAGACCCGCAAGGGGCCGGGAGGCCCCTTGACCCCATAACTGGTTTTTGCGCGTAGGCGATAGAACCATCACGCGGCGTGACGGTTGATGGCCGCTCCGCGGCAAAAAACCAGTTATGGGGTCTGGGGCCCGCGGCCCCAGCGGGGCCCAGGGACAGCGCCCCTGGCCTGGTTTTCACGCGGCGGGGGGCGGCATTTGCTCCACCCGGCTGTGGACCTTGGCTTCGCGGCGCATGATGTAGAGCACCGCGGCGACGATGATGCCGCCGCCGGCGAGGGTGGCCGCGGCGGGGATTTCGGCGAAGCAGATGAAGCCGAGCAGCATGGCGAACGGCAGTTGCAGGAAGTTGAACGGCGCGACCACCGAGGCGTCTCCGGCGCGGTAGGCGCGGATGTAGAGGTATTGCCCGAGGCTGCCCATCGCGCCGATCAGGGCGAGGCTGGCGAGTTGCACCGGCGAGGGCGTCCGCCACACCGGGATGGAAGGGACGAAGGTGGTGAAGATGATGCTGAGGGAGAAGTAGGCGAGGATGGTGAGCGGCGCCTCGGTGCGCGACATCACCTTCACGCTGACCACGGCGAGCGCCATGAAGAGGGCGCCGCCGATGGCGGCGAAGGAGGCGGCGGTGAATCCTTCCGCCCCCGGCTGCGCGGCGATGACGACGCCCGCGAAGCCGACGAGAGCGGCGGCCCAGCGGTGCCAGCCGACCTTCTCCTGCAGCAGGAACGGCGCCATGGCGAGCAGGAACAGCGGCTGGCTGAAGGAGAGCGCGGTGGCGTTGGCGAGCGGCAGGCGGGTGAGGGAGTAGAAGAAGCAGAGCATGGCGCCGCAGCCGGACACGGCGCGCCAGAGGTGGAGAAGAGGTTTGCGGGTATGGAACACCCGCAAGCCGCCCGCGCCGATGATCACCGGCACCAGCACCAGGAAGCCGAACACCGCGCGGAAGAAGGCGATCTCGAACCCGTGGAGGTCGTGGCCGACGTATTTGACCAGGGCGTTCATCTGCGCGAACACCAGGGTGGCGAGCACCATCCACAACGTTCCCCGCACGTTGCCCGATGTGCGCGACAACCACCCCAGCATGCGCGTTCCGCCCGCAAGCGCG
The DNA here is from genome assembly GCA_050253435.1 of Rhodospirillaceae bacterium. Lineage (GTDB taxonomy): Bacteria > Pseudomonadota > Alphaproteobacteria > Rhodospirillales > Rhodospirillaceae > Oleispirillum. The sequence goes on along the minus strand of JBFWJB010000071.1, from coordinate 2,143 downwards.
CCGACCGGTTCGGCGCGGTCCTTCCATCATCCTTGGAACCGGCGGGATTGCAAGCCTAGCCGTCGGTTTCGTCGATGCCTTCAAGGGAGAGCATGGGGTGGTCGGCGATCTCCTTCCTCCAGGCGGCGACCTCGGCGAACAGCCAGTCGTGGAAGACGCGGATCTTCGGGTTCTCCTCGTCGCCCTTGGGGCAGACGAAGCGGTAGGCGACCTTGTGCAGCACGCGCAGGGGGAACGGCGCGACGAGGCGGCCGATCATCAGGTCGCGGGCGACCAGAGGCGTGCGCCCGAGCGCGATGCCGATGCCGTCCACCGCCGCCTGCAGGCTCATTGCGGAATCGAAGAAGGCGGGGCCGTTGTGCGTGTCGAAGCTGCCGACCACGCCGACCTTTTCGAACCAGTCGTCCCAGTTGATGTATTCGTCCTGCAGCAGGGTGTGGAAGCGCAGGTCCTCGGGCCGCCGCAAGGGCGGCGTGCCGCCGATCAGGGCGGGTGCGCAGACGGGAAAGATGAACTCCCGCATCAGAATCTCGCCGTAGAGGTGGCGGCGGGTGGCGGGAGAGCCCCAATGGCCGAGACGGATCGCCGCGTCCACGCCGTCGCGTTCGAAGTCCACGGGGGTGAAGCTGGTGTGCAGGCGCAGATCGATGCCGGGGTGCATCTGGCGGAAGCGGCCGATGCGCGGCACCAGCCAGCGCGCCGCGATGGAGGGCAGGATGCTGACGGTGAGAATGCCGGTTTCCTGATGACCGCCCAAGCGGCGCGTCGCCTCGGCGATGGCCTGCATCGCCTGGCGCACCGGCACCGCATATTCCTGCCCCGCGTCGGTGAGCAGAAGCGCACGGTTCATCCGCTTGAACAGGCGGACGCCCAGGATCGCCTCGAGCTGGCGGATCTGCTGGCTCACCGCGGCCTGGGTGACGTGCAGCTCGCGCGCCGCGCGGGTGAAGCTCAAGTGCCGGGCGGCGGCCTCGAAGGTGCGCAGCAGATTGAGCGGAGGGGTGGGAGACATGCCCGCCTCGCATAAGCTGAACTTATCCGACGACGACGAAGTATCGTTTGTGCGAACCCGCCCGGTCAACCATAATTTCAAGCAGAACCAAAGGAACCGCGATGGGTTGCGTGAAGGAGGCTTCGATGTCGAAATATCTTATGCCCGGCTCGTGGAGCGTGATGGCTCTGATCGACTACCTGGAACAGCTGGAAAGCCGCCGCCAGGGACGCCGCCTGCTTGCCGAAATGGACGAGACCCAGCTGCGCGACATCGGCCTGACCCGCGCCGACGCCGAGCAGGAAGCCGACAAGTTCCCCTGGGTCGCCTGATCCACCCGACGATAAGGCCCCCATGGCCGCCGCATTTGCGGCGGCCTTTGTTTTTTGCAGGGTTGGACTCGCCGCCGGTTCCTGCAATACTGGCGTCCCGACGGCGGCATGCCGTTTCGGCCCCCGCAACGCGGGGCCCTTCCGCACCCGCCGAAGCCCTTTCCCGCATGCCGTCCCCGACACCGAGGGGCGCCCTCCGCCCCGCCGCGAAAGGAGGTTCTCCCGATGAGGCTTCGCCCCTGGCTCTTCCCTTGTGCCGCCGCTTTGTTTGCGCTGTCTGCGGCGGGCGCATTGGCGCAGTCCGAGGTCAAGGCGCTCGGCCGCTACGGCGACTGGTCGGGGTATTCCTATTCCGAGAACGGCCACCCGGTGTGCTATGCGGCAAGCGCGCCGGTGAAGTCGCGCGGCGCGGTGGGCAAGCGCGGCGAGGTGTTCTTCCTGGTCACTCACCGCCCGGAGTTCGACGACGTGGGCGTCGTCACCATGGTGGCGGGCTACACCTTCAAGCCCGACAGCCACGCCACGGTGAAGATCGGCGGCAACCGCTTCCGCTTCTTCACGCGGGAGGAGACCGCCTGGGCCAACGGTTCCGATGACGTCGCCGTGGTGCGCGCGATGAAGCGCGGCAACACCATGCTGGTCACCGGTCGCAACCGCGCGGGCGCGCTCTCCACCGATCTCTTCTCGCTGCTCGGCTTCACCAAGACCTATCAGGCGATCAGCGCCGCCTGCGGCGTCAAGGACCGCTAGGGCGCCTTCAGCAGGGCTGCCGCCCCGCACCCCCGCCTGGAGGGCCGCAGCCCTCCAGACCTCCCATTTG
>JBFWJB010000070.1:0-10798 GCA_050253435.1 Rhodospirillaceae bacterium | reverse complement strand
TGCAGATCAAGGCGGCGGTGAACGGCGCCAAGGCGGCGTTCGCCGCGGCGAAAACCGTGCTGCCGATCCTGGTGCAGGTGACGGTGGAGACCACCGGCACCCTTCTCGTCGGCTCCGACATCGCCGCCGCGGCCACCGCGGTGCAGGCTCTCGGCGTCGATTCGTTCGGCCTCAACTGCGCCACCGGCCCGGCGGAGATGGCCAAGCACGTGAAGTGGATTTCCGAGAACTGGCCGGGGATGATCTCGGTGCAGCCCAACGCCGGACTGCCGGAACTGGTGGACGGCCGCACCGTCTATCCGCTCACCCCCGCCGAGCTCGCCTCCTGGCACCGGCGCTTCGTCACCGAGGACGGGGTGAACATGGCGGGCGGCTGCTGCGGCACCCGGCCGGAACATATCGCCGCGGTGGACGCGATGCTGCGCGGCCTTGCGGGCGGTGCGGCGCGGCCTGCGCCGGTGAAGCGCGCGGTGCACTGGGTGCCCGCGGTCGCCTCGCTCTACGGCGCGGTGGCGCTGCGCCAGGAGAATGCGGTGTTCTCCATCGGCGAGCGCTGCAACGCCAACGGCTCCAAGAAGTTCCGAGATTTTCAGGATACGGAGAACTGGGACGGTATCGTCGGCATGGCGCGCGAGCAGGTGAAGGAGGGCTCGCACGCGCTCGACGTGTGTGCCGCCTTCGTCGGGCGGCCCGAGATTTCCGACATGACCGAGGTGGTCTCCCGCCTGCGCGGCTCCGTCGATGCGCCGCTGGTGATCGATTCCACCGACACCAAAGTGATCGCCGCGGCGCTCAAGCTCTACGGCGGCAAGGCGATCATCAACTCGATCAACTTCGAGGACGGCGAGGCGGAGGCGGCGGAGCGCCTGGCGCTCGCCCGCGAGCACGGCGCGGCGGTGGTGGCGCTCACCATCGACGAGGAGGGCATGGCCAAGGATGCGGCGGGCAAGCTCCGCATCGCCAAGCGGCTCTACGAGTTCGCCTGCGTTACGCACGGCCTGCCGCCGTCGGATCTGATGTTCGACCCGCTCACCTTCACCATCTGCACCGGCAACCCGGACGACCGCCGCCTGGCGCTGGAAACCCTGGAAGCGATCCGGCTGATCCGCGCCGAGATGCCGGAGTGCCAGATCGTCCTCGGCCTTTCCAACGTTTCCTTCGGGCTGAAGCCCGCGGCGCGCCACGCGCTCAACTCGGTGTTCCTCGACCACGCGGTGAAGGCGGGGATGACCGGAGCGATTCTCCACGTCTCCAAGATCATGCCGCTGCACGCCATCCCCGAGGCGGAGGCCAAAGCGGCGGAGGACCTGATCCTCGACCGCCGCGCCGAAGGCTACGACCCGCTTTCGGCGTTCATCGCGCTGTTCGAGAACAAGGCCGAGACGGCGGCGGAGACCCGCGCCGAGCCCGCGACGGTGGAGGAACGCCTGGTCCGCCGCATCGTCGACGGCAACCGCGTCGGCATCGAGGACGACCTGACCACGGCGATGGAGACCTATTCGCCGCTCGACATCATCAACACCCTGCTGCTCGACGGCATGAAGACGGTGGGCGAGCTGTTCGGCTCCGGCAAGATGCAGCTGCCCTTCGTGCTGCAATCGGCGGAGACGATGAAGACCGCGGTGGCCTTTCTCGAACCGTTCATGGAGAAGGTGGAGGGCGCGCACAAGGGCATCATGGTGCTCGCCACGGTGAAGGGCGACGTGCACGACATCGGCAAGAACCTGGTGGACATCATCCTCACCAACAACGGCTACAAGGTGGTCAACCTCGGCATCAAGCAGCCGGTGGAGGATATTCTCAAGGCGGCGGCGGAGCATAACGCCGACGTCATCGGCCTCTCCGGCCTGTTGGTGAAGTCCACGGTGATCATGCGCGAGAACCTCATCGAGATGGCGAAGCGCGGCCTTACCACGCCGGTGATCCTCGGCGGCGCGGCGCTGACCCGCAAGTACGTGGAGGAGGATTGCGTCGCCGCCTACGAGACTTGCGGCCGCGTCGCCTATGCGCGGGACGCCTTCGACGGCCTGGAGCTGATGGGCAAGGCGATGGACGGCTCCTTCGACGCCTACCTCGCGGGCCAGCAGGAGAAGCGGGCGGGCCGCCCCTCCAACACCCGGCGCGAGCTCGGCCGCGCGATGCGCCCGGCGGAACGGCCGGTCGACCTGGCGGAGCTGCAGCTGCGCCGCGCCGAACTGGCGAAGACCGCGCCGGTGCCCGCCCCGCCGTTCTGGGGCGCGCGGGTGGTCGAGGGCGTGGCGGTGAAGAGCCTGATCCCCTTCGTCAACGAGCGCATGCTCTATCAGTTCCAGTGGGGCTTCAAGAAACAGGGCCGCGGCCTGGACGCGTGGAAGGCCTATGCGGCGAAGGAGATCCGCCCGATCTTCCACGACCTCGTCGCCCGCTGCGAGGCGGAGAGCATTCTGTCGCCGCGCGCCGTCTACGGCTATTGGCCGTGCGTTGCCGAGGGCGACGCGGTGGTCCTTTTCGACCCCGAGGACGGGAAAAAGGAGGTGGCGCGCTTCGCCTTTCCGCGGCAGAGCGGCGAGGGCGGGCTGTGCATCGCCGATTTCTTCCGCGATGCCGCCTCCGGCGAGCGCGACGTCATCGGCCTGCAGGTGGTGACGGTGGGGGCCAGGGCCTCGGAGGTGGCGCGGCAGTGGTTCGCCGCCGATAAATATCAGGACTACCTCTACCTGCACGGCGCCTCGGTGGAATTGGCCGAAGCCCTGGCCGAGCACACCCACAAGCGCATCCGCGCCGAGCTCGGCTTCGCGGCGGAGGACGCGCGCGACATCGAGGCGATGCTCAACCAGGGCTATCGCGGCTCGCGCTACTCCTTCGGCTATCCGGCCTGCCCGAACCTCGAGGATCAGGCGCAGATTCTCGCGCTGCTGGGGGCGGAGCGCATCGGAGTCTCGTTGTCCGACGAATTCCAGCTGGAGCCGGAGCAGTCCACCTCGGCGATTGTGCTTCACCATCCGCAGGCGAAATACTTCGGGGTGTAAAGAATTACGTCAGGGGGCTTGATCCGGGGTACGGCAGGCCGCACCATGGACCGTGAGACACTTCTGGGCAGGCGGAAGATGGACTTCACCGAAACACCGGAACAGGCCCTGGCGACGGCGCGCCGCGCCGCCGACGCCATGACGCTGCACGGCGTGGTGCCGCATCCGCGCAACTATGCCCTGTGGTACGCTTACTGCGCCGGGGTTCCGCCCGAGTTGGTGCGCGCCGTCGATGCGGCGGTCGCCGCGGGCCAGCCCTTCACCGAGGCGCGCTGCGCCAGCTTCCACGCCCGCTTCCTTGCCGAGCCCGCCTCCGACCCGACCTGGGAGGCGGCGAGCGAAAGCGTGCGCCAGAGCGTGCTGCGCGCCATGGAATATGTCGGTGCGGCGCACCGCGGCGCCTCCGACTACGGCCGCACCATCGAAGAGGTCTCCGGCCGCCTCGACGCCGCGGCGGAGCAGGACGAGTTCGCCCTGGTGCTGACCCAGGCGGCGGAGGAGACGCGGCGCTTCGTCAGTCTCAACCGCACCCTGGAGGAAAACCTGGCGCAGAGCTCGCGGGAGATCGCCGAGGTGCGCGAGCATCTGGAGGCGCTGCGCCGCGAGGGACGCACCGACGCGGTGACCGGTCTGGCCAACCGCCGGGTGTTCGACATCGCGCTGAAGGAAAGCGTGGTGCTGGCGGAGCACGACAAGCGGCCGCTTTCCGTCATCGTCATGGACGTGGACAACTTCCAGACTTTCCGCGGCAGCTTCGGCGAGCGGGTGGGCGACCAGGTGCTGCGCCTGATCGGCCGCTCGGTGACCGAGGCGGTGCGCGGCCAGGATACCGTCGCGCGCTATGGCGAGCAGAGCTTCGCCGCGATCCTGCCCGATACCGGGCTGCCCCAGGCGGAGGCGACGGCGGAGAGTATCCGAGTCGGCCTTGCGGCGCGCAGCGTGGTCAACCGCCGCACCCAGGCGAGCCTGGGGCAGGTGACGCTGTCGCTGGGGATCGCCGAGTGGCGCTCCGGCGAGGCCCCGGGGGATGTGATCCGGCGCGCCGGGGTTGCCCTGCACGAAGCCAAGGCGCAGGGCCGCAACCGCGCGGTCGCGGCCTCCTGAGATTTCCCTATTCGGCGGCGGTGCGCGGAGTGGGCGGGTCCACCTCGTCGCTCAGGTCGGTGCGCACCGGCTGCGGGTTGCTGCCGGCCTTGTGCGCGAGGAAGCGCACCGCCAGCGCCTTGTAGAGCGGGTGCGGGCAGACCAGCCTGGACGCGCCGAAGGCGACGAACGAGGCGGCCATCAAGGGCACGGTGAGCTCGCGGTTGTCGGTCATCTCCATGACGATCACCGCAGCGGTGATCGGCGACTGCACCACGCCGGTGAAATAGGCCGCCATGCCCAGCAGGATGCACGCCTGCGCCGGAGTGTCGGGCAGAAGGTGCGCCATCGTCGCCCCCAGGCCCGCGCCGGCGGACAGCGACGGCGAGAACAGGCCGCCGGGAATGCCGCTGAGGTAGGAGAACACCGTGGCGAGAATCTTCAGCGGGAAGAACGCCCACGGCAGGGTCTCGCCCTCCAGCAGCGCGCGGCCTTCCTGATAGCCGGTGCCGTAGGTGGTGTGGCCGGAGAGGATGCCGATCACCGCGATGGCGAGCCCGCACACCGCGGCGAAAACGATCGGCCGCTGCCGCGCCAGCCGCCCGACCGCGCCGGGCAGGCCGTGCTGCGAGGCGACGACCAGCAACTGCGAGAACAGGCCGCCCAAAATTCCGCCGCACAGGCCGATCAGGCCGACGGCGAACCAGCCCTTGCCGAGTTCGAGGATCACCTCGGCGTGGCCGAAATAGGGGGAGTTGCCGACCAGGGCGAGCGAGGTGATGCCCGCGAGGATCACCGCGGTAAGCACCGTGCCGCTGGTGCGCGCCTCGTAGGAGCGGGAAAGCTCCTCGATGGCGAAGACCACGCCCGCCAAGGGCGTGTTGAACGCCGCGGCGATGCCCGCCGCGCCGCCGGCCAGCGTCAGGCTGCGCTCGTTGAGCGCGCCCTGCATGCGGAAGAGCTTGCCCGCGCGCAGCATCAGCGAGGCGCCGACCTGCACCGAGGGGCCCTCGCGCCCCACCGAGGCGCCCGCGGCGAGGCCGATGGAGGTGAGGCAGACCTTGGCGAGGGCGATGCGCAGCGACAGCACCCCCTTGCGTTGCGCGGGAGTCATCGTCAAGGCCGCGATGGTCTGCGGAATGCCGCTGCCCTGTGCGCCGGGCACGAAGCGCAGGGTCAGCCACGCCACCAGCACCAGGCCCACCGGCGCGATGGCGAAGGCGGTGGCGGAATGCCAGGTCACCGCCCGCTGGAACAGTTCGAAGGCGCGGTCCGTGGCCATGGCGAAAACGATGGCGCACAGCGCCACGCCGATGCCGCCGAACCACACGGAAAGGCGTTGCGGCCAGTGCTCGACGACGCGCCAGGGATAGCCGGTCTTGATCTTGGAGAATCGATGCCCCAGGTGGGGGCGGTGCAGGAACGTATTCATGGGTGCTCTGTCGGCCCGTGCTCGAAGGGGCGGTGCCGGTGCATCCGTAGAAAGACGATGCCCCGATGAGCGCAGGAGGGCCGCGAACCGGGCGGTTCGCGCCTCGCGCCCATGGCGGAGAACGTTTCTGGTCGATGGTGCCTGCCGGCGGGCGGTATACTTAGAACGGACAAACGTTCGCGTCCAGGATTTTTCGCGGTTTTTGCATGCATTTCCGGCATGGCCGACAAGACCTTGCCACGCCGCTGCGAAATCGGGCACAACAGGGGGCCCTGCGTTGCCCCGGAACCGTTGCCATGATCGACCCTTTCGCCCTCGATGACCGCGATGCGGCCCCGCCGCCCGCCGGGCCCTCGCCCGAAGCCCTGCTCGCCGGGCTGAATCCGGAGCAGGCGGAGGCGGTGCGCACCACCGAGGGGCCGGTGCTGGTGCTCTCCGGCGCGGGCACCGGCAAGACCCGCGTGCTCACCGCGCGGCTCGCCTATCTGCTGGCGGGCGGCTTCGCCCAGCCGTGGCAGTGCCTGGCGGTGACTTTTACCAACCGTGCGGCGCGCGAAATGCGCGAGCGCGTCACCGCGATGATCGGCGACGAAGCCGCCTCGGTGGCGCTCGGCACCTTCCACTCCCTCGGCGCGCGGATGCTGCGCCGCGACGGCGAGCGCATCGGCCTGCCCCGCGACTTCACCATCCTAGACGCCGACGACCAGCTGCGCCTGGTCAAGCAGGTGGCGGCGGGCATGGACCTCGACCCCAAGCGCTGGCCGCCGCAGGCGATCCTCGCGGTGATCCAGCGCTGGAAGGACCGCGGCGTGCCGCCGGAGCGCGTCGGCGCGGACCCGGGGGCGGAATACGCGGGCGGCCGCGCCGTGGCGCTCTACCGCGCCTACCAGGCCGAACTCGCACGGCTCGCCGCCTGCGACTTCGGCGATCTCCTGTTGAAGTGCCTGGAGCTGTTCCAGGCCGCGCCCGACGTGCTGGAACGCTATCAGCGGCGCTTCCGCTACATCCTGGTGGACGAGTATCAGGACACCAACGTCGCCCAGTCGCTGTGGCTCAAGGCGCTGGCCATGGGCCACCACAACCTCTGCTGCGTCGGCGACGACGACCAGTCGATCTATTCCTGGCGCGGCGCGGAGGTGGGCAACATCCTGCGTTTCACCCACGATTTCCCCGGGGCGCGGGTGATTCGGCTGGAGACCAACTACCGCTCCACCGGCCACATTCTCGCCGCCGCAGCGCACCTGATCGCGCGCAACGAGGACCGCCTCGGCAAGACCCTGCGCCCGGCCTCCGGCGAGGCGGGGGAGAAGGTGAAGGTGCGCGCGGTGTGGACCGGCGACGACGAGGCCCGCGCCGTGGTGGAGGAGGCGGAAGCCCTGCAGCGCCGCGGCGCGCCGCTTGCCGAGATCGCCATCCTGGTGCGCGCCGGATACCAGACCCGCGCCTTCGAAGAACGCCTGATGAGCGCGGGCGTGCCCTACCGCGTGGTCGGCGGCCCGCGCTTCTACGAACGGCAGGAAATCCGCGATGCGGTGGCCTACCTCCGCCTCATCCGCCAGCCCGCCGACGACCTCGCCTTCGAACGCATCGTCAACCTGCCGCGCCGCGGCATCGGCAACGCCACGGTGGACCAGGTGCGCACCGCCGCGCGCGCCGAGGGTGCGCCGATGAGCCGCGCCGCGGCGCGGATGATCGCGGAAAACGCCCTGCCCGCGCGGGCGCGCGGCGCGCTGTCGCGGTTTCTCGCCGATCTCGAGGGCTGGCGCGCCCTGGCCGAGGGCGCGGACCCGCGCACCCTGCTCACCGAAGTGCTGGAGGCCTCGGGCTACCTCGACATGTGGCGGCTCGACAAATCCCCCGATGCGCCGGGCCGCGTCGACAACCTCAAGGAATTGATCGCCGCGCTCGACGAGTTCGCCGATCTCGCGGAGTTTCTGGAATACGTCAGCCTGGTGATGGAAAACCAGACCGGCGACGATACGGACCGCCTCTCGCTGATGACCCTGCACGCCGCCAAAGGCCTGGAGTTCGACCACGTGTTCCTGCCGGGGTGGGAGGACGGCGTCTTCCCCAATCAGCGCGCGCTCGACGAAACCGGGGCCAAGGGCCTGGAAGAGGAACGCCGCCTCGCCCACGTCGGTCTCACCCGCGCGCGCAAGGGCGTGGTCATCACCTTCGCGGCGGCGCGGCGCATCTACGGCCAGTGGCAGAACAACATGCCCAGCCGCTTCCTCGACGACCTGCCCGAGGCGCACATCGAGCGCATCTCGGAATCCGGCATCGGCGGCTATGCCGCGCCGCGCGCGGGCGCGCACCGCGCCGAGGACTCCTCCCCGTTCGGCGGCGCAGGCGGCGACGAATCCGCCTACAAACGCGGCCAGCGGGTGTTCCACGACAAGTTCGGCTACGGCGAAATTCGCGCCGTGGACGGCAACAAACTCGACATCGCCTTCGACAAGGCGGGACTGAAAAAGGTGATGGCGCGCTTCGTTGCGCCCGCCTGAAACGGAGACGCACATGGAAAACCGGCAATGGCGCCTGGCGCTGACCGACTATAAGGCGGCGGTGCAGGCCTACGAGGCGGCGCTGGAAGACTTCGCCCCGGCGCTGCTCGCCTTCGAGGCGGACGAGGCCAAGGGCATCTGGACGCTGGAAGCCATCGGCGAGGACGAACCGGACCGCGACGGCATCGCCGCCGCGCTGGCCCGCACCGCCACGGCGCTCGGGCGCGAGGCCCCGGCCTATACCCTGGAAGACCTGGAACAGCGCGACTGGCTGCGCGAGAACCTGATCAGCTTCCCGCCGCTGCCGATCGGCCGCTTCTTCGTCCACGGCGGCCACATCGCCGCGCCCAACCGCTCCGGCCGCGTCGCCATTCTGGTGGACGCCGCCACCGCCTTCGGCTCCGGCGAACACCCCACCACCATGGGCTGCCTCCTCGCCCTCGACGCGCTCAAGCGCTTCGATGCGCGCCCCGCCAAGGTCCTCGACATGGGCTGCGGTTCCGGCATTCTCTCCATCGGCGCGGCGAAAATCTGGCCGACCCGCGTCGACGCGGTGGATATCGACCCGGAATCGGTGCGCGTCACCCGCTTCAACGCGGTGCGCAACCGCGTCGCCCGCTCCCTCGCCGCCGAGGCGGGAGACGGCTACCGCACGCCGTTGGCGCGCCGCGGCAGGCCCTATGAGCTCATCCTCTCCAATATCCTCGCCAAGCCGCTGATGAAAATGGCCCCGGCGCTGGACCGCGCGCTCGCGCCGGGCGGCATCGCCGTGCTCTCCGGCCTGCTCTCCAGACAGGAGTCCATGGTGCTTGCCGCCCATCGCGCCCAGGGCCTCGCCAAGGTCGCCTCGTTCCGCCACCGCGGCTGGAGCACCCTCGTTTTGCGCAAATCCGGCCCCGGAACCCCCGGCCGCATCCGCCTGCCGCGCTTCACCCCGCGCGGGCCGGTGACGATCTAAAACCAGGCCAGGGCTCCGCCCTGGACCCGCCGGGGCCGCGGGCCCCGGACCCCCCCCCTAACATTTTTCGCCGCGCAGCGGCAGGCAACACCTCCCGTTGCCGCCGCACGGGCTTATGGCGCTGCGCGCAAAAACCGAAGGTCATGGGGTCAAGGGGACCGAGTCCCCTTGCGGGTGCGGGCGGAGCCCGCGTGTTTTTCCGGTCTTTTCTCCCCCGGCAAAGCGGGCATAATGGCGCGCGGCGTATTATCTGGTATGGATCATGGACGCTTCCTCGGTTTCCCCCGTTACGCTTCTGCCTCTCGATCTCCTGCGCGCCGAATTGCGCGCGCGGGGGTTGGACGGCTTCGTGGTGCCGCGGGCGGACGAGCATCAGGGGGAATACGTGCCCGCCTCGGCGAAGCGGCTGGCCTGGCTGACCGGGTTCACCGGTTCGGCGGGGACGGCGGTGGTGCTGCCGGAGTGCGCGGCGGTGTTTTCCGACGGGCGCTATACGTTGCAGATGCGCGACGAGGTGGACACGGCGCGTTTCGAGACCCGCCACATCACCGACGACCCGCCCGCGGCGTGGCTGCGGTTGCGGGCGCAGCCGGGGCAGCGCATCGGCTATGACCCGTGGCTGCACGTTCCCGAGGACGTGAAGCGCCTGGACGAGGCGGCGCGCGCTGCGGGGGCGATGCTGGTCGCCTGCGAGGAGAATCCTCTGGACGCGGCGTGGCGCGACCGCCCGGCGCCGCCCAGCGCGCCTGCGGAGGTTTATCCGGTGGAGCTTTCCGGCCGGGTCAGCCTCGACAAGCGGCGCGAGGTTGCGGCCTCGCTGGAGCGCGACGGCGCGGACGCGGCGGTGCTGACGCTGCCGGATTCCATAGCCTGGCTGTTGAATATCCGCGGCCGCGATCTGCCGGCGACGCCGGTGGTTCTGTCCTTCGCGGTGGTGCACCGCGACGCGCGGGTGGAATGGTTCGTCGATGCGGCGAAGGTGGACGGCGCGGTGCGCGCGCACCTGGGCGAGGGCGTGACGGTGCGCCCGCGCGACGAGTTCCGCATCGCCCTGTGCGCGCTGGCGGCGGTGAAGGCCGCGGTGCGGGTGGACGGCGCGAGCATTCCGGCGGCGGTGGTGGACCTGTTGAAGACCGCGGGGGCGCGCATCGTGCCCGCGCCGGATCCGTGCCTTCTGCCCAAGGCGTGCAAGAACGCGGTGGAACTGGACGGCTTCCGCCGCGCCCACCGCCGCGACGCGGTGGCGATGGCGCGCTTCCTTGCGTGGTACGACGCGCATGCCGAGGGGATGAACGAGAAGCAGGTGGCGAATGCGCTGCTGGACTTCCGCAAGGAGCAGGACCTGTTCGTCTGCCCGAGCTTCCCCACCATCGCCGGAGCGGGGCCGAACGGCGCGATCGTGCATTATCACGTGCGCGCAACGACGGCGCGCACCCTGGAGGCGGGGCAGCTTTTCCTGCTCGATTCCGGCGCGCACTACCGCGACGGCACCACCGACATCACCCGCACCCTGCCGGTGGGGGAGGTGGCGGAGCCGCTGCGCCACCACTTCACCCGCGTGCTGCAGGGGCACATCGACCTCGCCTGCGCGGTGTTTCCCGTGGGCACCACGGGCACCCAGCTCGACTCCCTGGCGCGGCGGCCGTTGTGGGCGGAAGGCCTGGACTACGACCACGGCACCGGCCACGGCGTCGGCGCGTTCCTGTCGGTGCACGAGGGGCCGCAGCGCATCAGCAAGCTGCCCAACGCGGTGGCCTTGAAGCCCGGCATGGTGCTTTCCAACGAGCCCGGCTACTACAAGACCGGGGCCTAC
>JBFWJB010000069.1:0-10890 GCA_050253435.1 Rhodospirillaceae bacterium | reverse complement strand
AAGTCGGCGCTGTGGACGCTGACCCGCACCCTGGCGCTGGCGCTGGCCCCACGTATCCGGGTGTGCGGCATCGGCCCCGGCCCGGCGCTGCCGAGCGCGCGGCAAAGCGAGGCGGAATTCGCCCGCCAGTGCGCCGCGGTGCCGTTGCGGCGCGGCACCTCGCCGCAAGAAATTGCCATGGCGCTGCGGTTTATCCTTGCGGCGCGGTCGATGACCGGGCAAATGATAGCGCTCGACGGGGGGCAGCACATGGGCTGGGCGCAGGAAAGCGCCATCGCCGCCCACATCGAATAGAGCCGTTTCCGCCGCGCCGCGCGGCGCATGGAGTTTCCATCCCTTGACCCGTACTTCCAACGTCGTTCAGCCGCTGCGCATTGCCGACGCGAAGAAGAGCCTGCGTCATGTCTTCGTGCGCGATCTGATCCTCTCCAGCCGGGTGGGCATCTACGAGACCGAGAAGGCGGCGGCGCAGCGGGTGCGCATCAACCTCGACCTTGCGGTGCGCGAGGACATCCGCCCCATCGGCGACGACTACGCCAAGGTGGTCTGCTACGAGCAGATCGTGAAGAAGGCGCGCGCCGTGGCCGAGGACGGCCATGTCAACCTGGTGGAGACCCTGGCCGAGCGCCTAGCCGACATCTGCCTGCAGGATCCGCGGGTGCGCGCCTGCCGGGTGCGGGTGGAAAAGCTCGACGTGTTCGCCGACGCCCTGTCGGTGGGCGTGGAGATCGAGCGCGAAAGCCCCTATCCGGAATAACCGCGGCGGCGCAGGCCGCAGGCGCGGCGAAAGAATGACGCCGCGATGTCGCTTCGGTGACGTTATCCCCCGGTTCTTCAACCTTTTGATTTGTCCCTTCGATTTTCCCGTACGAAAAATACGGACTCGGCGGTGACTTTTACACAAGCTGTGACGCCCGACACACCAGCCGCGCGCCGACGCCCCAAAATAGCCCCAGCTTTCCGTTTTTTTCGTATTGACAATGCGTGAAGTTATATAAATCAATAAGTTAACGTTTATGCCTAAGTTTTGAGCAATGGCGTCCCGCCCCAAGGAGAGCCTTGGCGGAGGGGGGCTCCCCCACAGATTACCAACAAACTTATCCACAGATTTCGTGGACAAGGTTTCAAGCCGTCATATTCCGTGAAAACTCAATCCGATCCGCGAGTCACGGTTCCGTAACCGGGTTGTCATGGATTCGGGACTCGCCTCCGCCCTTGCGCCGACGCCCACTTCGGGGGAGTGTTTGCGACATGATGATCGACGCACCCGCTGCATCCCTGACCTACGGCACCGAGGTCATCGAGGCCGTGCTCAAGACCCTGCCGGGCTCCCCCGGCGTCTACCGCATGCTCGACGCCAAGGGCGATGCGCTCTACGTCGGCAAGGCGAAGAACCTGAAGAAGCGGGTCGTCGCCTATACCCGCATGGAGCAGCTGCCGCTGCGCCTGCAGCGCATGGTCGCCTTCACCCGCTCCATGGAGATCGTCACCACCCACACCGAGGCCGAGGCGCTGCTTCTCGAAAGCAACCTGATCAAGAAGCTCAAGCCCCGCTACAACATCCTTTTGCGTGACGACAAGTCGTTCCCCTTCATCCGCATTTCGCGCGAGGGCGACTGGCCGCGCATCACCAAGCACCGCGGCGCGCGCAGCGACGGCGCGGACTATTTCGGCCCGTTCGCCTCCGCCGCGGCGGTCAACCAGGCGCTGGTGATCCTGCAGAAGGCGTTCCTGCTGCGCAATTGCAGCGACGCGATGCTGAAAAGCCGCACCCGCCCCTGCCTGATGCACCAGATCAAGCGCTGCTCCGCGCCCTGCGTCGGGCGCATCGCCCACGCGGACTACGCCCGCCTCGTCGCCCAGGCGCGCGCCTTCCTCACCGGCGACAGCCACGATTTGCAGAAGGACTTCGCCCGTGCGATGAGCACGGCGGCGGAGCGCCAGGACTACGAGGAGGCCGCGGCCTGGCGCGACCGCATCCGCGCGCTCTCGCAAATCCAGGCGCACCAGGATATCGACCTCGGCCAGGACCGCGACCTCGACATCGTCGCGGCGCACCGCGAGGGCGGCCTCACCGCGATCCAGGTACTATTCTTCCGCGCCGGGCGGCACACCGGCAACCGCGCCTACTTTCCCGCCCAGACCGGCGACGCGGAAGAGGCGGAAGTGCTCGCCGCCTTTCTCGGCCAGTTCTACGACACTCACCCGCCGCCGCCCTTGATCCTCGCCAGCCCTGCGCCCGCCGACGCCGCCCTCCTCGCCGAGGCGTTCTCCCTGCGCGCCGGGCGCAAGGTCGCCCTCGCCCACCCGCAGCGCGGCCCAAAACGCGCCCTCTTGCGCACCGCGGAAACCAACGCCCGCGACGCGCTGACCCGCAAGCTCGCCGAAACCGCGACCCAGGCCCGCCTGCTCGCGGGCGTCGCCGCGCTGTTCGGCCTGCCCGCGCCGCCTTCGCGCATCGAGGTCTACGACAACTCCCACATCCAGGGCACCAACGCGGTGGGCGCGATGGTCGTCGCCGGGCCGGAAGGCTTCGAGAAGGCCGCCTACCGCACCTGGACGATCCGCGAGGCGACGCCGGGCGACGACTTCGGCATGATGCGCGAGGTGTTCCACCGCCGCTTCGCCCGCGCCCTGGCGGAAGACCCGGACCGCGCCCGCTGGCCCGACCTGGTGCTGATCGACGGCGGCGCAGGCCAGCTTGCCGCCGCCGCCGAAACCCTCGCCGAAACCGGCGCGGCGGGCGTTCCCCTCGTCGCCATCGCCAAAGGGCCGGACCGCAACGCCGGGCGCGAATGGTTCCACTGCGCGGGCAGGCCGCCGGTGCAATTGCCGCCCAACGACCCGGTGCTGTTCTACCTGCAGCGCCTGCGCGACGAGGCGCACCGCTTCGCCATCGGCAGCCACCGCGCCAAACGCTCCCGCGCGCTCACCGCCTCGCCGCTCGACGCGGTGCCCGGCATCGGCGCGGCGCGCAAAAAGGCGCTGCTTCACCACTTCGGCTCCGCCCGCGGCGTCGCCGAGGCGGGGGTGGAAGACCTCGCCGCGGTGGAGGGAATCAGCCGCGCCCTGGCGGAGCGTCTCTACGCCCGCTTTCACGACGAGGGGTAGTTCCGCACTTTCCCATCCCCCCGCCGCCGCGAGTTGTGCTATGAGACTCCCGGACCGTAACCTCCTCGCCACGCCGAAAGCCGCCGCCATGTGGACGTTCCCCAATATCCTCACCTATGCGCGCATCGCCGCCATCCCGCTGATGCTCGCCACCTTCTACTGGGACACCACCTGCACCCGCTGGCTCGCCTGCGGCCTCTTCGCCGCCGCCGCCCTCACCGACTTCTTCGACGGCTACCTGGCGCGCCGCTTCAACCAGGTCTCGGCGATCGGCCGCTTCCTCGACCCCATCGCCGACAAGCTCCTCGTCGCCGCACTGCTGCTTTTCCTCGCCGCGTTCGACCGCATCGGACCCCTCGGGCTGATCCCCGCCGCGATCATCCTCTGCCGCGAAATCCTCGTCTCCGGCCTGCGCGAATACCTCGCCGAAATCCAGATCGGCATGCCGGTCACGCCGCTCGCCAAATGGAAGACCGCAACCCAGCTCGTGGCGCTGCCCGTGCTCATCGTCGGCGACCCCGGCCTGCCCGGCCACGCCATCACCCTGATCGGCGAAATCCTCCTCTGGGTCGCGGGTCTGCTCACCCTGATGACCGGCTACACCTACCTCCGCGCCGGCATCGCCCACATGCGCGCCGAGGACGAAGGCCGGGATCAGGCATCTGAAGACTAAAACTTTGCGAGGGGACTCGGTCCCCTCGCGCACCCCATAACTTCTGGGTTTTGCGCGCAGCGCCATAAGGCCATCACACGGCGTGACGGTTGATGGCCGCTACGCGGCGAAAAACCAGTTATGGGGTCCGGGGTCCGCGACCCCGGCGGGTCCAGGGCGGAGCCCTGGCCTGGTTTCCCTCATACAAAAAGGCGCAGCCTTCTGGGCTGCGCCTTTTGCGGCGGTGCGTGGAGCGAGGCTTACGCCGCGTCTTCCATCTTCAGGCGGCCGTGCACCAGGTCGTCGTAATCCTGCATCAGCACCTTGGTGACCTCGCGGCCGGGGAAGACCACGTCGTCGATCGAGGCGACGGGGGTGACTTCCGCCGCGGTGCCGGTGACGAAGGCCTCGCTGAACAGGGGCAGTTCCTCCGGCAGGATGGTCCGTTCGATGACGGTAAAGCCGCGGCGCTCGGCCAGGGGCAGCACGGTCTGGCGGGTGATGCCGTTGAGGAAGCTTTCGGTGCTCGGGGCATGAATCTCGTTACCCCGCACGAACATCAGGTTGGCGGCGGTGGTTTCGGTGATCGCGCCCTTATAGTCGAGCATCAGGCTCTCGTCGTAGCCCGCTTCCATCGCCGCATGCTTGTTGAGCGTGCAGATCATATAAACGCCTGCGCACTTGGCGTGGCAGGGGATGGAATCCGGGGCCGGGCGGCGCCATTTGCCGGTGACCACCTTGAGGCCCGCCATGCGCGCCTCCGGCGAGAAGTAGGACGGCCAGTCCCACACCGCGATGGCGACATGGGTTTTGTTGAGCTTGCCGGAGACGCCCATCTGCTCGCTGCCACGCCAGGCGAAGGGGCGCACGTAGGCATTGGTGAGCTTGTTCGCGGCAATCACCTCCGCTTTCGCCGCGTTGATTTCGTCGACGGAATAAGGGATGGTGAAATCCATCTGCTGTGCGGAGAAGAACAGGCGCTCGGTGTGCTGCTGACCCTTGAAGATGGTGCCGTCGTAAAGCCGTTCGCCTTCGAACACCAGGGAGGCATAATGGAAGCCGTGCGTCAGAACGTGAATCTTGGCGTCGCGCCAGGGGACGAGGCGACCGTCGAACCAGATGAAGCCGTCGCGGTCGTCAAAAGGTAGAAGTGACATGATACGGTCTCGTGATGTTTACACTTGTTTCCGACTCTGTGTCATTTTGAGTAACATCCGGCACGGAATATGTCAACATGGCTGACGTAACGACACGCATCAACCCGCTGTTCCTGCGCGATGAGGAACTGCGGCAAGGCATTGAGTTCCTCTATTTCGCCTACCGGGAATTCACCAAAGAGCCGGACACAATGCTTGCAGAACAAGGGCTTGGCCGGGCTCACCATCGAGTCATCTATTTCATCGGGCGGCAGCCGGGGATCAGCGTGTCCGATCTGCTGTCCACTTTACGCATAACTAAGCAGAGTTTATCACGGGTCTTGAGCCAGTTGCTCAAAGAAGGCTACGTGCGCCAGCGCCCCGGCCTGCGCGACCGCCGCCAGCGGTTGCTGGAGCTGTCTCCGAAAGGTATCGAGCTGGAACGCAAGCTCACCGAAAACCAGCGGAAACTCCTGGCCCGCGCCTATCGCGAGGCGGGCGCCGAGGCGGTGGAGGGCTTCCGCAAGGTGATGCTGAACATCATGAGCGAAGAGGACCGCGCCCGCTTCCCGGCGCAGGCGACTCCGCCGCTTTCCGGCTGGCGCGCATGACCGCCCCCTCCCCGCCCCATATTCTGGTGGTCGACGACGACACCCGCCTGCGCGGGCTGTTGCAGCGCTTCCTCACCGAGAACGGCTTCATGGTCTCCCAGGCCGCGGATGCGGCGGAGGCGCGCCAGGCGCTGGTCTCGCTGGAGTTCGACCTGCTCATCGTCGACGTGATGATGCCGGGCGAGGACGGCATGAGCCTCACCCGCGCCCTGCGCGAAACCAAGGACGTGCCTATCCTCATGCTCACCGCCATGGGCGAGGCGGAGGACCGCATCAACGGCCTGGAGACCGGGGCCGACGACTACCTGACCAAGCCGTTCGAGCCGCGCGAGCTGCTGCTCCGCATCAACGCCATCCTGCGCCGCGCGCGGCGGCCCGATGCGGGCGGCGTCGGCGAGGCGGGGCTCGAAGTGCTCAACCTCGGCGCCTGCGTCTACGACGTGCGCCGCGACGAACTTCTCTGCGGCGCCGCGCCGGTGCGCCTGACCCCGGCCGAGGCGTCTCTGTTGAAGGAACTCGCCCGCCGCCCCGGCGAGATTCTCTCGCGCGAGGAACTCGCCGCCGCCACCGGCGCGGCGCGCAACCTGCGCACCGTCGACGTGCAGGTCACCCGCCTGCGCAAGAAGATCGAATCCGACCTGCGCCTGCCCCGCTATTTACAAACGGTTAGGGGCAAAGGCTATATGCTGATGCCGGATTGAAACCGGGGACTGTAGAGATGGCGGAAAACGCCCAGCCCGAGCCGGCGCACGCACGCTTCCGCCTCAAGGCGCTGCTGCCGAAGAGTCTGCTCGGCCGCTCGCTGATGATCATCCTCACGCCGCTGATCCTGTTGCAGCTGGTCACCGCCACGGTGTTCTACGACCGCCACTGGGGCACCATCACCCGCCGCCTCGCCGCATCCGTCGCGGGCGACGCGGGGGTCGTCGTCGCCTACCTGCGCGACCACCCCGGCCCCGCGGCGCGCGCCTGGATCGTCTCCGAGGCGCGCAACCGCATGCAGCTCGACGTCAGCTTCGCCGACGGCGAAATCCTGCGCAACCTCCCCGCGGGAGAGGAGGAACCCTCCTACGGCGCGCTCTCCGACGCGCTCAAGGAAAACCTCACCCTGCCCTTCCAACTGACCGAAAGCGACGACGAGGACCACAACGTCGAGATCCGCATCCAGATGGCGGATTCCGTGCTCACCATCTCCTCGCCGAAAAAGCGCCTCTCCAGCTTCACCATCTACCTCTTCCTGATCTGGATGATCGGCACCTCGCTGCTTCTTTTCGGCATCGCCACCATCTTCATGAACAACCAGGTGCGCGCGGTGCGCCGCCTCGCCATCGCGGCGGACAGCTTCGGCAAGGGGCGCGACGCCCCATGGTTCAAGCCCGAGGGCGCCACCGAGGTGCGCCAGGCGGCGCAGGCCTTCCTGGTGATGCGCGACCGCATCAAGCGCCAGATCGACCAGCGCACCGAAATGCTCGCCGGCGTCTCCCACGACCTGCGCACGCCCTTGACGCGGATGAAGCTGCAACTCGCGATGATGGGCGAGGACGCCTCCGCTCTCGACCTCAAGGAAGACGTGGAGGAGATGGAGCGCATGGTCGAGGGCTACCTCGCCTTCGCCCGCGGCGAAGGGCGCGAGGCGATGCGCCCCGCCAACATCTCCGCCCTGGTGGAAACCGTGGTCGGGCGCTTCACCCGCAACGGCGCGCCGATCGACCTGCATATCGAACGCGGCCTCTCCCTGCCGCTGCGCCCCCAGGCGGTGGAACGCTGCATCGCCAACCTCGTCGCCAATGCGGTGCGCTACGGCAAGCACGTGGCGGTAAGGGTGGGCCAGCGCGCCGACGCCGTGGAGATTCTGGTGGACGACGACGGCCCCGGCGTTCCGGAGGAAAAACGCGCCGACGTGTTCCGCGCCTTCTTCCGCATCGACAACTCGCGCAATCCGGAAACCGGCGGCGTCGGCCTCGGCCTCACCATCGCCCGCGATGTGGCGCGCAGCCACGGCGGCGACATCCAGCTTGCGGATTCGCCGCTCGGCGGCCTGCGGGTGCGCCTGATCCTGCCGTTGTAAAAGCGACCCGATAACGTACCGGCGCGATGGAGCACGGCGAAACGTGCGTTTCGTGTGATGCTCGTCGCTTCCCGCGCCGCTTTCCTCTCATGACGGGCGCACACCGATGCCGGACAATCGGACGCATCCCGTTTCGGCGAAGGAGTCGGAGGAAAGATATGCCCAATGCGACGGCCAATGGAATTCGCATCGCGTACGATACGTTCGGCGACACGTCCTCTCCGGCGTTGTTGCTGATCGCCGGCAACGGTGCGCAAACGCTCTTCTGGGATGCCGAATTCTGCGAATCCCTGGCGCGGACTGGGCTCTTCGTCATTCGCTTCGACAACCGCGACGCCGGTCTTTCGACGAAATTCGACGCAGCGGGCGTCCCCGACATCATGGCGGGAATTCGCGCCGCCATGGCAGGCGAGGCCGTGGCCTCGGCCTATTCCCTGGACGACATGGCCGACGACTGCATCGGCCTGCTCGATGCCTTGAGCATCGGGAAAGCCCACATCTGCGGCGCATCGATGGGCGGCATGATCGCCCAGGTCGTCGCCTACCGGCATCCGGCGCGCGTCCTCAGCCTCACCTCGATCATGTCGAACACGGGAAATCCCGCCGCGCCGCAGGGAAAGCCGGAGGCGGTCGCCGCCGTCGTCGCGCCCGCCCCGGAGGAACGCGACGCCTGTATCGCGCACAACATGAGCGTATGGCGGAAGATCTGGAGCCCCGGATTCCCGTTCGAGGAAGAAAGAGCCCGGAGGTTCCTGGAACAGAGCTACGACCGTTCGTATTGCCCCCAGGGCATGGCCCGCCAGAACATGGCGGTTCTTGCCTGCGGCGACAGAAGACGGCAGCTCTCCGCCATCGCGGCGCCGACACTGGTCATCCATGGAACCGGCGATCCGTTGATTCCGGCCGAGGCGGGGCGGGAAACCGCGCAGGCGATCCCCGGAGCGAAGTTGTTGCTCATCGAAGGTATGGGGCACGACATGCCCAAGGGCGCTTGGGGGGACATCGTCGCGGCGATCTCCCGGCATGCGAACCGTGCCGACATGCCGCACAGCCGCGTGTGATCCTCCGTCTCAGGCAAAGAGCTGCAACCCCTGGGAGACGCACTCACGGAAGCCTTCCCCCACGTGCGTGGCCAGGGCGGCGGCGGCTTCGTCCGCACCGTCGCGGGTCATCATGAACATCCGGTATTCGCCCAGAGCCGGCAGCGGCGCGCCCAGGCGTACGAACGGCGGGGAGACCAGGCTGCGCGGCAGCGGCGCCACGGCGAGATCGGCGGCCACCGCCGCGATCTGGCCGTGGCAAGGCTCGCTGGTGTAGGCAATGTGATAGGGAATACCCGCCGCGTCCAGGGCGCGCAGCGCCATCGCCCGCCAGGAACATCCGCGTTCGGCCACCGCCAGGGGCAAGGGGCGGCGCTCCGCCGCGCTGCCGTGACGCAGGCCGATCCAGACCAGGGAATCGGTGAAAACCTCCTCCACGCCCGTCTCGCCTTCGAGGTCGCAGCTGAACACCGCCACGTCCAGTTCTCCGGTGCGGCAGAGATGGAAGATATCCCGGCTGCCGCCGAGGCGGACATCCACCTCCACATGCGGATGGGTGGAGGCGAAGCGTTTCAGGATGGCGGGCAGCGCGGTCATGCCCGTGTCGTTGGGCGCGCCGAGCCGCACCCTCCCCTCCATCGCCGGAGCGCGGAAGCGGCGGATCGTCTCGTCGTTGAGGGCCAGCATACGGCGGGCATAGCTCAGCATCACCTCACCCTCGGCGGTGGGCACCGCCACGCGCGGCTCCCGCAGGAACAGCTCCCGCCCCAGCATGTCCTCCAGCTTCTTCACCTGAAGGCTGACCGCCGACGGCGTGCGGTGCACCTGCTCCGCGGCGCGGGAGAAGTTCCCGGTTTCGCAGATCGCCACGAAGGTGCGCAGCACGTCGATCTCGAAATGGGCGAAAGACGGCAGGGCGGTCATCGCATCCTCCTCGCGCCGCACGGCGGCATATGTATGAGAAAAACTAACAGCTTTAGAAAGATATTATCGTTTTACTCATATAAATACCAGCGTCATGCTGACTCCAAACCACAGGAGAACCGCCATGACCGCCATTTTCGATTACATCCGCGCCCTGCACGCCGAGTGGAGACGCCGCGCCGCGCTCCGCGCGCTCGCCGGTCTCGACCCGTGGATTCTGCAAGATGCGCTGGGCCTCACCCCGGCGCAGGCGGCCCATCTCGCCGCCGCGCGCCGCCCGGCGCTCAGGCCTTGTCGTCGGGCGCATGCCTGTGCAGGAGCGGCGCCTGCGCCAGCGCAAACACCATGGTGATCGGCATGATGCCGAACACCTTGAAGTCCACCCACAGATCGGTGGAAACGGTGCGCCACACCGCCTCGTTCAACACCGCGAGGAACAGGAAGAACAGCCCCCAGCGCTTGGTGAGAATGCGCCAGCCTTCCGGGGTGAGCTTGAACGCCTCGCCGAACACGTGACCCAGCAGCGGCTTGCCGAACGCCAGGCCGCCCAGCAATGCGCCGCCGAACAGCACATTGACGATGGTCGGCTTCATCTTGATGAAGGTGTCGTCCTGCAGCCACAGGGTGAGCGCGCCGAAGACGAACACCACGACGCCGGAAACCAGCGGCATCACCGGCAGCCGCCCGTCGCGCATCAGCGATACCGCCAGCGACACCGCGATCGCCGCCATGAACGCCGCAGTGGCGACGAAGATCGGCCCGCCGAGCGCCGCCAGCGCCGGAAACCGCGCGGTCAGCGCCGCGCCCTTGGCGTTGGCGAAAAAGAACACCGCGAGAGGCCCCAGCTCCAACAGGAGCTTCGCCACGCTGCCGCCCGCCGTCTGTTCCCGCGCCGCCATCAGAACATCCGCCCGCCGAGCGGAACGTCCCGCTCCGGCTGCAGCAGAACCACTTCGCCTTCCGCATCCGGCACGCCGAGCACCAGGCATTCGCTGCGCACCGGGCCGATCTGCTTCGGCGGGAAGTTCACCACCCCCATCACCAGACGGCCCACCAGGGCCTCCGGCGTGTAGTGCTTCACCAACTGCGCCGAGCTCTTCAACTCGCCGACCTCGGGACCGAAATCCACCCACAACTTGTAGGCGGGCTTGCGCGCCGCCGCGTTGACCTCCGCCCGAACCACCCGCCCGACGCGGATGTCCACCTTCTCGAAATCGTCGTAGGAAATCGTCATCTCTGCCTTCCCGAGAAAAACCAGGCCAGGGCTCCGCCCTGGACCCGCCGGGGTCGCCGACCCCCGACCCCCATACATTTTTAGCCGCCAAGCGGCGATCAAACCTCAACCCGC
>JBFWJB010000068.1:0-10895 GCA_050253435.1 Rhodospirillaceae bacterium | reverse complement strand
CCGGAATGCCGAGCGCGCTGTGATTCCAGATGCCGGCGAGCGCCAGCATCACCGGCAGGTTTTCCAATGGCGGCGCATCGCGGAAGTGCTCGTCCATGGCGCGGGCCCCGGCGAGCAGCGCTTCGAACGCCTCGAAACCGGCGGCGATGGCGATGGACAGCCCCACCGCCGACCACAGGGAATAGCGGCCGCCCACCCAATCCCAGAAGCCGAACATGTTGGCGGTGTCGATGCCGAAGGCGGAAACCGCGGGCCCGTTGGTGGACACCGCGACGAAGTGCCGCGCCACCGCCGCCTCGCCCAAGTGGCCGGTCAGCCAGTCGCGCGCCGTGGTGGCGTTGCGCAGGGTCTCCTGGGTGGTGAAGGTCTTGGAGGTGACGATGAACAGCGTCGTTTCCGGGTCGAGGCCGCGCAGGGTGCGTGCGATGTGGGCGGCATCGACGTTGGAAACGAAATGCGCGCGCAGATCGTCGCGCCCGAACGGCGCAAGCGCGCCGCACACCATTGCCGGGCCGAGGTCGGAGCCGCCGATGCCGATGTTGACCACGTCGGTCACCGCGCGGCCGGTAGCGCCGCGCCAGCCGCCGTCGCGCACCGCGGCGGAGAAATCGGCGATGCGCGCCAGAACCTCCCGCACCTCGGGCGGCGCATCCGCGCCGGCGCGCAGGGCGACGTGGAAGGCGGCGCGCTTCTCGGTGGCGTTGATCGCCTCTCCGGCGAACATCGCCGCCACCTTCTCCGCCAGGCCGCACTCGGCGGCGAGCGCGGCGAGCAGGTCCAGGGTTTCGGCGGTCAGCGCGTTCTTCGACAGGTCGAGGAGGAACGGCCCGAGCGCGGTGTCGAGGGAAAGCGACAGCGCGGCGAAGCGGCCGGGGTCATCGGCGAACATCTCGGCGATACGGCGGCCGGACAGCGCGGCGCGGTGACGGGCGAGCGCCTGCCAGGCCGGGGTGTCGGGCAGGGCGGGCAACGAAGCGGGGAAAGGCATGGCGGCACCTCGACCACGAAAAGGCGGGACGGAAGAGACCGGTTACCCCCCGACTCTAACAGACCCCGCCCCCCGGCGTCACCCGGCCAGCGCGACGACGTGGTCGGCCAGCGCGAGGCAGGAGGTGAGGCCCGGGCTTTCGATGCCGAGAAGGTGGATCACCCCGGGAATGCCGTGGGTTTGCGGTCCGGCGACGCAGAAGTCGGCGGTGGGTTCGCCGGGGCCGAAGATCTTCGGGCGGATGCCGCAGGTGTCGGGGGCCAGCGCGCCGTCGGGCAGGCCCGGCCAGTAGCGGCGGATCGCGCCGTAGAACGCCTCGCCCCGCTGCGGATCGACGGTGTAGGTCTCCTCGTCGATCCACTCCACGTCGGGGCCGAAGCGGCCGCGCCCGGCGAGGTCGAGCGTCAGGTGCACGCCCAGGCCGCCCGGCACCGGCAGCGGATAGATCAGGCGCGAGAACGGGGCCTTGCCGGACAGCGAGAAATAGTTGCCCTTGGCCATGTGGCGGCGCGGGCAGGGGGTTGCGGCATCCCTGCCCCAGGCCCCGGCGGCGAGCGGCACCGCGCCCAGGCCCGCGCAGTTGACCACCAGCTTCGCCTGCGCGGTGAAGGCGTCTGCGCCTTCGCCGCAGGCGAGCACCGCGCCCGTCTCCCCCGGCGTGAGGGCGGAAACCGGGGTCTTCACCGCGAGCGCCGCGCCCGCCGCCTCGGCGTCGCCGAGCAGCGAGAGCATCAGGCCGTGGCTGTCGATGATGCCGGTGGCGGGGGAGAGCAGGGCGGCGGCGCAGGCGAGCGCCGGTTCCATCTCCCGCGCCTCGGCGGCGGAGACGAGGCGCATGCCCTCCGCGCCGTTGGCGGCAGCCTGCGCCGCGATGCCGGGCAGGCGCTCCGCCTGTTCCGCGTCGGTCGCCACCAGCAGCTTGCCGCAGCGTTTGTGCGCGATGCCGCGCTCGGCGCAATAGGCGTAGAGGCGCTTCCGCCCCGGCGCGCACACCGCGGCGCGCAGCGACTCCGTGGGGTAGTAGAGCCCGGCGTGCAGCACCTCGGAATTGCGGGAGCTCACCCCGGTGCCGAAGGTTTCCTCCCGCTCCAGGATCACCACCTCGCGCCCCGCCTGGGCGAAGGCGCGGGCGACCGCCAGCCCCACCACGCCAGCGCCGATCACCGCGACGTCCAGTTGCTCCACGATGCCTTCCCCCTCTCCTACACCGCGATGCGGTGGAAATCCTCGGCCTGCGCCAGGCCGTCCGTCTTGTCCCAGTCGAACAGCAGGATCGCCGGGTCCGCACCGGAATGCGTCAGGCGGCGCTCGCCATGGGCGATCACCGCGCTTTCCGCCGCGGTCATGTCCATGCGGTGGCGGCCGGTCTGGTTGCACACGAACACCGGCAAGCCGGTTTCCGCCGAGGCGCGCTCCCATGTGCCGTTGGGGCCCATCGGTCCGGGCGGCCAGGCCGCGGAAAGGGTCAGCACCTCGGCCCCCGCCGCGGCCATCGCCGCCGGGTGTTCGGCGTACCACATGTCGGCGCACACCAGCGCCCCCACCCGCACGCCGCCGCAGTCGATCGGCTGCCGCGCCGCGCCGGGGCGCGCCCAGGCCTCGGTGCGGCCGTGCACCACCAGCTTGCGGTGGCGGCCGAGCGTCGCGCCTTGCGGGCCGATGACGACGCAACTGTTGTGGGCAAGGCCGGTGGCCGCGTCCCGTTCCGCACAGCCGAGAAAGAGGGTGAGGCCGCGCGCCCGCGCCAGTTCGGTGAGCGGCGCGACCTCCGGCCCCGGCACCGCGGGAATTTCCGGGTCCGGGTCGGCGTCGGTGAAGAAATAGCCCTGCAATGCCACCTCGGGGGTGAGAATCCACGCCGCCCCGGCGTCGGCGGCGCGGGTGGCGGCATCGGCGATCAGGCCGAGGTTGCGGGGCGTCGGCCCCACCGCAAGGTCGAGGTGCAGGAGCGCGATCTTCATTTGGCGTCCAGATGCATCTTGGCGGTTTCCCCGGCGATGGCGAAGGTGAGTTTGTCCGGGGTCAGCCACTTGGCGGCGACGCGCGCGACGTCCGCCTGCGTGACCGCAGCAATCGCCGCGGCGCGATGGTCCAGCTCGTCCGGCGGCAGATGGTAATAGAGCAGCGCGGTGAGCGTGCCCGCGATCGCCGGGCTGGAATTGAGGCGCAGCGGCAGGGAGCCCGCGAGGAAGCTCTTCGCCTTCTCCACCTCCTCCGCGGTTGCGCCATGGGCGCGCATCTTTTCCCACTCGGCGCGGATGATCGAGACGCTCTCGCCGATCTTCGCGGTCTGGGTGCCGACGCTCCCCGCCACCAGCGGCGCATGCGCCAAGGGAAGCGACCCGGCATCGACGCCGTAGGCGAGGCCGCGCTTCTCGCGCACCTCGGCGGTGAGACGGGAGGAAAAGCCGCCGTCGCCGAGCACGTACATCATCACCTGGAAGGGCAGCCAGTCCGGGTCGGCGCGGCCGGGGCCCGCCTGCGCGAAGATCGCCACCGCCTGCGGCACCGGCATCTCCACGGTCAGCATCCTGCCGGAAAGCGCGGGCTTTACCGCCGCCACCGGCGGCAGCGGCGAGGTTGCGGGCAGGCCGCCGAAGGCGGCGTCCAAGAGCGGCGCAAGCTCCGCGGCGGAGATGTCGCCGACCACGCCGACGATCAGGCGGTCGCGGGTGAAGCGGCTGCGCGCGAAGGCGTGCAGGTCCGCCGCGGTCACCGCGGCGATCCCCGCCGCCGTGCCCGCGGTGGGGCGGCCGTAGGGGTGATCGGGGAACAGAGCGGCGAACAGCGCCTCGGAGGCGCGCGCGCCGGGGTTTTCCTGGCGCTGGCGCAGCCGGGTGAGGAAGACGGCGCGCATGCGCTCCAGAGGTTCGGCATCGAAATGCGGCTTGGACAGCGCATCGCGCAGCAGGGCGAACGCCTCCGCCCGGTGCGCCGAGAGGGTGAGCATCTCGCCGGAAAAACTGTCGCGCGCCGCGGAGAAGCTCATCGATACGTTGAGCGCGTCGAGGCGGTCCTGGAAAGCCCGGGAATCCATGCCCGCCGCGCCTTCGTCCAGCATGCCGGAGGCGAAGGTGGCGAGCCCCGCCTTGTCCGCCGGGTCGGCGGCCGCACCGCCGCCGCGGAACAGCAGGGAGACCGCGATCAGCGGATTGGAGTGGTCCTCCACCAGCCAGGCGGTGACGCCTTTGGGCGAGGTCACCACCTGCACCGGCGCGGCGAGCGCGGGCAGCGGCAGGATCAGCAGCAGAAGGGCGAGGAGCAGCCGTTTCATCGCTTCGCCTCCGGCGTGAGGATGCCCTGGGCATAAGGGCCGGAAAGCGCGCGGGCGGCGGCCTGCACGTCGGCGGGGGAGAGCGCCGCCGCATCCTCGGCGAAGTTCTCGATGGTGGAGATCGGGCAGCCCACGGCCAGCGCCTCGGCCAGGGCCTGCGGCGCGGAGAAGAGGTCGTCGCGGGCGAAGACGCGCGCCGCCAGCATGCGGTCGCGGGCGCGGGCGAGCTCTTCCGCGGTCACGCCGTCCTTGGCGATGGCGGCGATTTCCGCGGCCACCGCGGCGTCGAGTTTTTCCACGCCCACTCCCTGCGCCGGGGTGGCGGAGACGGAAAAGCCGCCCGGTCCCAGCGCCATACTGCGGTAGTGCGCGGAAACGCCGACGGCGAGCTTCTCCGTCAGCACCAGCTTGCGGTAGAGGCGGCTGGTGGCGCCGCCGCCGAGAATGTCGGACAGCGTCTCGAACGCCGCGCCGGTTTTGGCGTCCGCGGTGGCGCACGACGGCGCGATCTGGGTGCGGTACCACGCGGCCTGGCGCACCAGGGGCGAGGAAAAGGAAATCCGGATGTCCGCGGGCGGCGCTTCCGGTTTCGGGCGGACGCGCGCAGGCGTGTCGGCGCGCGGGATCTTGCCGAAGGTCTTTTCCGCCAGTTCCTTCACCCAGGCCGGGGTGACGTCGCCCGCTACCAGCAAGATGGCGTTGTTGGGCGCATACCAGCGCTTATGAAAGGCGAGCGCATCGGCGCGGGTGAGGCCGCGGATCTCCGAATCGAAGCCGCCGATCGGCCGGGCGTAGGGGTGGTTCATCCACAGAGCCATGGAGAGGCGCTCGGAGAGCATAGCGGCGGGTTCGTTCTCCACCCGCTGGCGGCGCTCCTCGCGCACCACCTCGCGCTCGCTCTGGAAATCCGCGGCGGCGAGCTTCAGGTGCGCCATGCGGTCGGCCTCCAGCTCCATCACCAGGGGCAGGTGCTGCGCTGCGATGCGCTGGTAGTAGGCGGTGAAGTCGCGGCTGGTCATCGCGTTGTCGACGCCGCCCTTGGCCGCGACGATCTTGGAGAACTGCCCGGCGGGCACCTTGGGGGTGCCTTTGAACATCAGGTGTTCCAGGAGGTGCGCGAGGCCGGTCTTGCCCGGCGGCTCGTCGGCGGCGCCGGTCTTGTACCACACCATGTGCGAGACGATGGGCGCGCGGTGGTTTTCCACCACCACCACGGTGAGGCCGTTCTTGAGCGTAAAGACGGCGGGGTCGAACACCTTGGCGAGCGCGGGGCGCGGCAAGACCGCCGCGAGAAGCGCGGCGCAGATGAGCGGACGAAGCGGCATGCGAAGGGGCATCCGGCATCCTCCTTCGGCTGGAGCGGAACGGGGTTAGAAAATGCCTTCCAGAATGCCCTTGGACTGGCGCTTGATGGTCGGCGGTTCGCCTTCCGAGAGGGCGCGGCCAAGCGCCATGTTCTCGCGGATGCGCTGGGATTCCTTGACCGCGTCCACCGCGGTGCCCTTGTAGGAGCGGTCCTCCCAGAACACCAGGTAGTCGGTGAAGGAGGCCTTCTCCTTGGCCAGAGTGGAGGTCTCGCGGTCCACGGTGTCGCGGATGTCGGGTTCGGCCTCGTTGGCCCCGGCCTTGATCAGCACGGTCTTTTCGCCGGAGCTGAGGGAGGCGTCGGCGGCAAGCTCGCGCGCATAGACGCGCGGGTTCTTGGCGGAGCGGCCGAGCAGCGCCTGCTTGGCGCGTTCCTGGTCCGTGCCTTCCTGCGGGCGGGCGGCGCCGGGTTGCGGCGGGCGCAGCGCAAAGTCCGGCGGGATGGACAGCGGCGCGCGCGACAGCACGGTGAATTCATCCGGCGCTTCGCGGTTGAAGCCCAGCTGCTGCTTGACGTCGCCGCAGGCGGCGAGGCCCAGCAGGGCGGCCAACACCAGGAGACGCCCCCCGAGGCGGGGCGCAGCGGACAAAAGGCGGCGGTTCGAGACTGTCTGGGTCATGGTGGCGGCATCTTACCGTGATGAGGACGCGAGAACAAGGCGTCGAAAACGAGCAGAACGGCGCCGAGCGAGATGGCGGAATCGGCAACGTTGAACGCGGGCCAATGCCATGTTTGCCAGTGTACGTCGAGGAAGTCCACCACCGCGCCGAAACGCAGGCGGTCGATGACGTTGCCGAGCGCGCCGCCGACCACCAGGCCGACCGCGGTGGCCGGCGCGTCGCCGCGGCGCAGCCACCAAAGGAGGCCCGCGCACACCGCGACGGCAAGCCCGGAAAGCAGATAGGGCGCGGAGTCCGCATGAGAGGTGAACAGCGAGAAGCTGACGCCGCGGTTCATCGCCAGCACCAGGTTGAACACCGGCAGAATCTCGATCGCCCGCGGCGGCTGCATCAGGTCCAGGATCAGCATCTTGCTGACCTGGTCGAGCAGGATCACGCAGGCGGCGAGGATCAGCCCGCGCCGCATTTAGACGGGGGCCTCCCAGCGGTCGATGGCGTCGGCGCAGCGGCCGCAGACGCCCGCGTGCTCGTGGGTGTCCACATCCGGCAGCACCTTCCAGCAGCGGTCGCACTTCGCGCCTTCGGCGAGGGCGGGCACGCAGGCGATGCCGGGCGCATCCTCGAGGGTGAAGGCGTCCGCCGGGGCCTCGCCGGTGGACAGTTCGACGCCGGAGGTGATGCAGATGTCGGCCATCGGCAGCGCGGCGCACAGCTCCGCGAGGTCGGCGGGCAGGTAGACCACCGGCGCGGCCTGCAGGCTGGCACCGATGCGCTTCGCCGCGCGTTCCTTCTCCAGCGCGCCGGTGACGACGCGGCGCACCGCGCGCACCTTCTCCCAGCGGGCGGCAAGGTCTTCGTCCCGCCACTGCGCCGGAATCTCCGGGAAGGCCTGCTCATGCACGCTCTCCGCGCTGTCCGGGTGGCGGCACATCCAGGCCTCCTCCGCGGTGAAGCAGGTGAACGGCGCAAGCCAGGCGACCAGGGTGTTGAACACGATGTCCAGGACCGTGCGGCAGGCGCGGCGGCGCGGATCGTCGAGCGCGTCGCAGTAGAGGCAGTCCTTGCGGATGTCGAAGTAGAAGGCCGAGAGGTCCACGGCGCAGAAGTTGTGAATCTCCTGGAACAGTTCGTGGAAGGCGAAGGTCTCGGTACAGGTGCGCCGCACGTGGGCGTCGAGATCGGCGAGGCGGTGCAGCACCCAGCGCTCCAGCTCCGGCATGTCGGCCAACGCCACGCGCTCGGTCTCGGAAAAACCGTTCAGGTTGCCGAGGAGGTAGCGCAGGGTGTTGCGCAGGCGGCGGTAGACGTCGGTGGTGCGGGAGAGGATCTCCTTGCCGATGCGCAGATCCTCGGTGTAGTCGGAGCCGACCACCCACAGGCGCAGGATGTCCGCGCCCATCTGCTGGATGACGTCCTGCGGCGCGACGGTGTTGCCCAGCGACTTCGACATCTTGCGGCCCTGCTCGTCGAGGACGAAGCCGTGGGTCAAAACCGAATCGTAGGGCGCGCGGCCGCGGGTGCCGCAGCTTTCCAGAAGCGACGACTGGAACCAGCCGCGGTGCTGGTCCGAGCCTTCGAGATACATCGCGGCGGGCCAGGAGAGGTCGTTGCGGTCCTCCAGCACGAAGGCGTGGGTGCAGCCGGAATCGAACCACACGTCGAGGATGTCGGTCACCTTCTCGTACTTCGCCGCGTCGTACTCCGGCGCGAGGAAGCGCTCGGCGGGGGCGGTGAACCACACGTCGGCCCCTTCCTCCGCCACCGCGGCGACGATGCGCGCCATCACCGCCGCATCGCGCAGCGGCTCGCCGCTGGCCTTGTCGACGAACACCGCGATCGGCACGCCCCAGGCGCGCTGGCGCGAGACGCACCAGTCGGGGCGGCCTTCCACCATCGCCTGGATGCGGTTCTTGCCCTGGGCGGGAATCCAGGTGGTGGCGTCGATCGCCTTCAAGGCGGCGTCGCGCAGGCCGTTCGCCTCCATCGTGATGAACCACTGCGGCGTGTTGCGGAAGATCAGGGGCGCCTTGGAGCGCCAGGAGTGCGGGTAGCTGTGCACCAGCTTGCCGGAGGCGAGCAGCGCGCCTTCCTGGGTCATCGCCTTCAGGACGTCGGGCGCGACCTTGAACACGTGCTTGCCGGCGAAGAGAGGCACCTGCGGGTAGTAGGTGCCGTCGTCGGCCACCGTGGAGGGCACCGCGATGCCGTTGGCGACGCACAGCCGCCAGTCGTCCTCGCCGTGGCCCGGCGCCATGTGGACGAAGCCGGTGCCCTGGTCGGTGGTGACGAAGTCGCCGGAGAGCAGCGGCACCTCGAAATCGTAGCCCTGGGCGGCGAGCGGATGGCGGCACACCGTGCCTGCGAGGTCCGAGCCCTTGATCTCGGCGAGGACCGCGTATTCGGTGATGTGGGCCTCGCGCGCCACCTCGGGCAGCAGGTCGGCCAGCACCACGAAGCGCTCGCCCGGGCGGGCCAGGCTCATCCCGTCGGCGTCCTTGACCTCGGCCACGGCGTAGAGGAAATCCGGGCCGTAGGCGATGGCGCGGTTGCCCGGCATGGTCCAGGGCGTGGTCGTCCAGATCACCACCGCGGCGCCTTCGAGCGCGGTGTGCGCCGCCTTGACCACCGGGAAGCGCACCCAGATGGTGGTGGAGGTGTGGTCGTGGTATTCCACCTCGGCCTCGGCCAGGGCGGTCTTTTCCACCACCGACCACAGCACCGGCTTCGCGCCCTTGTAGAGCCCGCCGTTGAGCAGGAACTTGCCGAGCTCGGCGACGATGCGCGCCTCGGCGGCGTAGGTCATGGTGGTGTAGGGCTCTTTCCAGTTGCCGGTCACGCCGAGGCGCTGGAATTCCTCGCTCTGCACGCCGATCCAGTGGGCGGCGAAGTCGCGGCACTCCTTGCGGAACTCGACCACCGGCACGGCGTCCTTGTCCTTGCCCGCGGCGCGGTACTTCTCCTCGATCTTCCACTCGATCGGCAGGCCGTGGCAGTCCCAGCCCGGCACGTAGCGGGCGTCCTTGCCCATCATCTGCTGGGAGCGGACGATCACGTCCTTGAGAATCTTGTTGAGCGCGTGGCCGATGTGGAGGTTGCCGTTCGCATAGGGCGGGCCGTCGTGCAGAATGAACGGCTCGCGGCCCTCGGAGGCCTTGCGCAGGCGTCCTTCCAGGTCCATCGCCGCCCAGCGGGCGAGCAGCTTGGGCTCCAGGTTCGGCAGCCCCGCCTTCATCCCGAAGGAGGTGCGGGGCAGGAAAACGGTCGATTTGGTCTCCACGCTCATCTTGGTCATACGCTCGCGGTTTGCGCCGGGTCCGCGAGGATACGGCGCGCGGTGGAGGCATCGTTTTCGATCTGGCGGGTCAGCGCCGCGATGCCGTCGAATTTGCGTTCGTCGCGCAGGAAGTGGGTGAACGCGACGCGAAGGTGGCGATCATAGAGATTTTCCTGCATGTCGAACAGATGCACTTCCAGCACGGTGCCCTCGCCGTCGAAGGTGGGCCGGGTGCCGCAATTGGCGACGCCGGGGTAGAGCCGCGGGTCGTCCTCGATGCTCGCCTGCACCGCATAGACCCCGGCGCGCGGCCTGAGGCTGTCGGTGAGGTGGATGTTGGCGGTGGGAAAGCCGATGCCGCGGCCGCGCGCCTCGCCATGCTCGACGCGGCCCTCCACCGACCAGTCGCGGCCGAGGATGGCGCGCGCATCGGCGCAGCGGCCCTCGCGGATCGCGTCGCGCGCCCCGGTGGAGGAAAACGCGGTGCCGGCGGGGCCGATCACCGCGGCCAGCTCGGTAACGCCGAAACCGTGCGCGGCGCCGGCGCGGCGCAGCGAATCCGGGGTGCCGGTGCGGCCGCGGCCGAAGGCGTAGTCGTGGCCGATGACGATGTGGCGGACGTCGAGCGCCTCCAGCAGGGTGTGCTGGATGAAGGCGTCCGAGGTGGTCTGCGCATAGGCGAGGTCGAAGGCCTGGACGAACAGGAAGTCGGCCCCCAGCGCCTCCACCAGGCGCGCCTTGACGCGGAAGGGGGTAAGCCGGAAGGGCGCGAGATCGGGCTGGAACACCGCGCGCGGGTGCGGCTCGAAGGTGAGGATGCCGAACGGGCGGTCCTCGGCGCGGGCGAGCGCGGCGGCGGTGGCGATGATCGCCTGGTGGCCGCGGTGCACGCCGTCGAAGTTGCCGATGGCGACGACGCCGCCGCGCAGGTGCGCCGGAACGTCGTCGGTGTGCCGCAGAATGATCATGACCGCAGAGTCCTTTGTCTTAGCCGCATAGGGGTATGCGATCCTGCCGCGCGGCGCAACCCGGATGTGCGGTCCTACCCCGGGACTCGCGCAAACCCACGTCAAAAGGCGGTGCGGCGCGGGGCGCGAATCCTCCCCGGGCGGGGAGGCGCGCCACGCCGCGGGCGGCGGCGCAAGGCGGCGGAAAGGCGCTGTCCGCCGCTGCCGCCGGTTTTGCCGCAAGCGCCTCAACTCGCTTGAAAGTCGTTGGGAATACGAGGGTTTTCCGCGAGTCCGGAAGGGGCGCCCGAGGTTTTTTGGTCAGAAAGGCTGCCCCATCCTTACGGATAAAATTGCACCGCGTCAGGTTTCATGGTAGACGGCTGCCTCGAAAAGCGAACACGTGGCCTCTGGGGAGAGTAGGGC
>JBFWJB010000067.1:0-10925 GCA_050253435.1 Rhodospirillaceae bacterium | reverse complement strand
TGCCTGTTCGAGGCGAGCCTGGAGGACAACCTGCGCCTCGGCCAGGGAGAGGTGACGCGCGCCGCGCTCGATTCCGCGATCCGCCGCGCCGGGCTGATGCCCGCCATTGCGCGCGGCGAGCTCAACCTCACCACGCCCTTGGGGCCGCGCGGCGCGGCGCTCTCCGGCGGCCAGCGGCAGATGGTGGCGCTCGCCCGCGCTTTCATCGGCGAGGCCTCGGTGCTGCTTCTCGACGAGCCGACTACCGGCCTCGACGCGCCCGCCGAGCAGAACCTCGCCGAGGCGCTGAAGGCGCGGACGCCGGGCACCACGCTGCTGGTCTCCACCCACAGCCGCGCGCTTCTCTCCCTCTGCGACCGCATCCTGGTGCTCGACGGCGGCCGCGTCGCCGCCCTCGGCCCGCGCGACAAGGTCCTGGTTTCCTGAAACGCCGCTCTGTGACGGTGCGCATTTGCGCGCTCCCGACGCCGCTCTTATATCCGGAGCGGAGGGGGCATCTGGCAATGGAGTTTCCATGACAAGGATCGGGATGTTCATCGGCGCCGCGGCTTGCGCGGTCTTCATCGGCGGCAACGCCGCCCTGGCGGCCGACGCGCCGACCGCGGCGCAGTGCAACGCGGCGTATGCGACCTGCGACGCCGCCTGTAACGCGGCGGACCCGAAGCACGGCTTCTCCTACGCCGGATGCTCGGCGAAGTGCGTGGCCAAGAAGGCGGCCTGCGACAGCGAGATCATCTACGACAAGAGCGCCGACTGGACCAAGAAGCAGTACGACGCGGCCAAGCCCTGGGTGCAGGAGAAGGCGCAGCAGACCGAAAAGCTGATCGACGAGGCCCCGGCCCACACCGAACGCACCTATCCGTCGCAGAACAAGGGAAACTGAGCCTCAGCGGTAGGCGCCGACCACCAGGATGACCTTGCCGACGCGGCGGATCAGGCCGGTCTTTTGCATCGGCTTGCCGGTCACCGGGTTGACCACGCGGTAGTCGAGGCGGCCCGCGCCGTCCTTGAGCGCGATGGCGCGGATCATCTCGCCGTAGGGCTTGCCGTCGGCGTCGCGGCTGGAGGCGATGCTGCGCCCGAGCATACGCGGGTCGAAGTGCGCGAGGCGCACGCCGTCGGAAATCCGGCTCATCGAGACGTAGAGGTCGCGGTCGCGGAAGCCGCCGTCCGGCTCCATGAACGTTTTCGCCGCTTCGGCGCTGCCGTGCTGCTCCACGTAGGCGGCGGCCCGCTCCATCATCGCCTCGGCCTCGGCGAGGGTGGCGAAGCTTTGCGCCGACGCGGCGCCGCAGCCGAAGACCCATAAGCAGACGAAACAGGCCAGCACGGTGCGCATGGTTCCCCCCGGCGCTTCTCCGGCGCCGCCTTTTCCCGAGATTTCTTCTCTCGCGGAAGGGTACGATTTTTGCGCATTTGCCGCAACGCGGGGCCGCAGGTTTTATGGGTTTTCTTCGTGGGAGATTGCGCGTATATGGGAGGGTCCGATTTCCCGGCGGAGGCCGGGGGGCGGCCCCTTTCCCGCAAGGAGTTGACCGGCACATGGCCGAGACCACCAACTGGACCCCGGAATCCTGGCGCAACCGTCCGCTCGTGCAGATGCCCGAGTATCCGGACACCGCGGCGCTCGTCCGCGCCGAGGCGCGCCTGCGCGGGTATCCGCCGTTGGTGTTTGCGGGCGAGGCGCGCAGCCTCAAGCGGTCTCTCGCCGACGTGGCGGAAGGGCACGCCTTCCTGCTGCAGGGCGGCGATTGCGCCGAAAGCTTCTCCGACTTTCACCCCAACAACATCCGCGACACCTTCCGCATTCTGTTGCAGATGGCGGTGGTGCTGACTTTCGGCGGCTCGCTGCCGGTGGTCAAGGTGGGCCGCATGGCCGGGCAGTTCGCCAAGCCGCGCTCCGCCCCCACCGAGGTGATCGGCGGCGTCGAGATGCCGTCGTTCCGCGGCGACATGATCAACGATCCGGAGGCGACGCCGGCGGCGCGCCAGCCCGATCCGGAGCGCATGGTGCAGGCCTACAACCAGGCCGCGGCGACGCTCAACCTGCTGCGCGCCTTCGCGCAGGGCGGCTACGCCAACCTGCAGTCGGTGCACCAGTGGAATCTCGATTTCCTCGCCGACACGCCGCAGGCGCACCGCTACAACGACCTCGCCAACCGCATCGACGAGGCGATGAGCTTCATGGCGGCGTGCGGCGTCACCCCCGAGTTGGTGACGCAGATGCGCGAGACCGACTTCTACACCTCGCACGAGGCGCTGCACCTCAACTACGAGCAGGCGCTCACCCGCGTCGATTCCACCACCGGCGACTGGTACGACTGCTCCGCCCACATGCTGTGGATCGGCGACCGCACCCGCCAGATCGACGGCGCGCACGTGGAATTCCTGCGCGGCGTCGGCAACCCGCTGGGGGTCAAGGCCGGGCCGAGCATGCCGATCGACGACCTCCTGCGCCTGTGCGACATCCTCAACCCGGACAACGAGCCGGGCCGCCTCACCGTGATCGCCCGCATGGGCGCGGATGCGGTGGCCGAGAAGCTGCCGCCCCTGGTGCGCGCGATCAAGGCCGAGGGGCGCAAGGTGGTGTGGTCGTGCGACCCGATGCACGGCAACACCGAAAAGGTGGCCAGCGGCCTCAAGACCCGCGATTTCGAGCGCATCCTCGCGGAGGTGCGCGGCTTCTTCGCGGTGCACGCGGCGGAGGGAACGCATGCCGGCGGCGTGCACTTCGAGCTCACCGGGCAGAACGTCACCGAGTGCATCGGCGGCACCTCCGCAGTGACCGAGGAGACCCTGGGCCTGCGTTACGAGACCGCCTGCGACCCGCGTCTCAATGCCGACCAGTCGCTGGAGCTTGCGTTCCTCCTGGCCGGTCACCTCAAGGCCGAACGCGACAAGGCGCGCAACGCCCGCCGCGCCGCGGCGAAGTAAAGGCTGGTTCGATGACTCAAGCATCCAAGCGCCCGGAATCCGTCTGCTGTGCGGCGGTGACGCATCCCGCCGCGGGCGAGGTTTCCTTCTACACCGACAAGTATTTCACCCGCACCCGCGAGATCGTCGAACGCTACGGCGACGTGGATGTCACCTACGCGGTGTTCATGCGCCGCCCGGTGCTCTACACGCCGCGCGTGGCGATCGCCTGGCTCCGCAACGTGATGGCGGAGAAGGGGGCGGCGCTGACCGTGGAGGAATGCTTCGCCGAGGGCGACTGGGTGGGCGCGGGCGAGCCGCTGCTCTATCTCACCGGCTCCTTCGTCGCGCTCAGCGAGCTGGAAACCCTGTTCCTGCAGAAAATCGGCGCAGCCTGCGTCGCCGCCTTCGCCGCCTACCAGATGAGCTGCGAACTGCCGGGAACCGCTTTCCTCGCCATGGACACCCGCCACTGCGCGGGCACCGAAATGGCCGAACTGATGGCCTATGCCGCTTCCGTCGGCTCCGACATGGCGCGCAAGAACAGCGGCGCGGTGGGCTTCGTCGGCAATTCCACCGACGCCACGGCGCACTACTTCGGCAACGCCTGCGGCATGGGCACCATGCCGCACGCCCTGATCGGCTATGCCGGGTCCACGGTGCGCGCCGCCGAGATGTTCCATGAGACCTTCCCCGAGGTGCCTCTCTTCGTCCTCGTCGATTACTTCGGTCGCGAGGTCAGCGACACCCTCGCGGTGTGCGACCGCTTCGCCGATCTCGCCAAGGCCGGGGATCTCGGCATCCGGCTCGACACCCACGGCGGGCGCTTCGTCGAGGGCCTGGACACCCAGAAATCCTATGCGGTGCTGGAGAAGCACGCCCCGGACGCGCTGCGCGGCTATCGCTCCGAGGTGGAGTTGAAGCACCTGATCGGCACCGGCGTTTCCGCCGCCGCGCTGTGGCACGTGCGCGAAGCGCTGGACACCCACGGCTTCCCCAAGGTGAAGATCATCGCCTCCAGCGGCTTTTCCGGGAAGAAGTGCAGCGTCATGGCGCTGGCCAAGGCGCCGATCGACATCATCGGCACCGGCTCGTTCCTGCCGGATCTGTGGAGCGAAACCTACGCCACCGCCGACATCGTCGCCTACGGCGGCGAGCCCAAGGTCAAGGTCGGCCGCGAGTTCCTGCTGCGGCCGGGCAAATAGCCCCCTATACCGCCACGTCGGCGCGGTGCGCCGCGGCGTCCAGCGCCGAGAAGAACCGCGCGATGAAGGCCACGGTCTGCGGGCCGTGACGCTTCGCCATGCCGTTCTCGGCGCTTTCCGCCAGCGCCGGGCGCAGCGAGCGGGTGAGCGCCAGCAACAGCGCCACGGCATGCCGCTCGGAGAAGCGCCAGTCCCGCTCCTGCGGCGTCTTGGCCGGGGCGAGGTGGGCGTCGATCATCGCGATCAGCCAAGCGAGGCGGCGCTCGAAATCGCCGAAGTGGCCGATCACCGCCACCTGGATGTCGGTGATCATCTGCCGCGTTTCCGCATCGGCCATCACCTCGGACCAGTTGGGCTCGCCGGTGAGCGGGCTGAGGTGCGCCTCTGTGACCTGCTCGGCGATGCGGTGGTAGGCGTCGGCGCGGTCCTGGCCGAGCATCGTGGTGACGGCGCAGATCAGCCCCGGCACCAGTCGGCGCGACAGCAACGGGTGCGACAGCGGCATCACCGGACCGGGGGTGGAGCCGAAATGCGGGAAGAGCGGCCGCAGCGGCTCGGTGACGATGCGCTCGAACGGCGGCAGGGTGCGGCCTTCCGCCTCGTTGAGCAGGCGGCGGCACTCGTGGAAGGAGAGCACGGTGAGCGGATGCGTCTGCAGGAAGTCGCGGGCGACGCCGCGCATCACCTGGGCGTCCACCGCCTCGCCGCGCTCCGCGGCGCGCTGTGCGTAATACTGGATGAAATCGGCAAGCAAGGCGTTCGGCGCCTTGAGGGGGCAGTGCACACCTTCCACCGCCTCGACATGGACGGGAGCGTCGGGTGCGTGCAGCATGGCTGCGGCTGACATTGCTTCCTCCATTAGTATGAGTTTATATGACGTATTATACGCTAAATTGCAACTTTGTCATACTTTATAGTGAGGAATCTACGCCTATAGGCGCATTTTCTGCGCCCTCCGCGCCGCGTTGACATCGGCCGACCGGGGCTCTAGCTTGCGATTGGAATCTCTTGAGGAAAACCGCGCATGCGCCGCTCCCTGACCGTCCGCCTCGCCCAGATCAACCCCACCGTGGGGGCGGTTTCCGCCAACCTCGAGCGCATCGCCGCGGCGCACGCGCGCGCCGCCGCCGCGGGCGCGGACCTGGTGGTGGCGCCGGAACTGGCGCTCTCCGGCTATCCGCCGGAGGATCTGGTGCGCCGGCCCGCCTTTCTCGCGCGCATCGATGCGGCACTGGCCGAACTCGCGCGCCGCACCGCGGGCGGCCCGCCGCTGATCGTCGGCGCGCCGCGGCCGCGCGCGGGCGACGGCATCCGCGCCTGCGCCAACGTGGCGGTGGTGCTGGCGGAGGGGCGCATCGCCGCGGAGGTGGACAAGGTCCACCTGCCCAACTACGGCGTGTTCGACGAAGCGCGGGTGTTCTTTCCCGGGCCGCTGCCGCTGCCGGTGACGATTGCGGGCGTGCGCGTCGGGGTGATGATCTGCGAGGACATGTGGTACGCCGACGTCGCCCGCCACCTCAAGGACAACGGCGCGGAGATTCTGGTGGTGCCCAACGGCTCGCCGTTCGAGACCGACAAGGAGGGCGAGCGCCTCTTTCACGCCCGCGCCCGCGCCGCCGAGACCGGGCTGCCTCTGGTCTACGTCAACCAGGTGGGCGGCCAGGACGAGCTGGTGTTCGACGGCGCGTCCTTCGCGATCGATGCGGCGGGGGAGGAGAGGCTGCGCCTCGCCGCCTGGCGCGAGGACGAGGGCATGGCCGCCTTCCAGGAGGGAGAGGCGGGCTTTTCCTGCGCTGCGGGCAGCCTCGCGCCGGAGATGGAGCGCTGGGAATCCCTCTATCACGCCCTGATGGTCGGCCTGCGCGACTATATCGGCAAGAACCGCTTCCCCGGCGTGCTGCTGGGGCTTTCCGGCGGCATCGACAGCGCGCTCGCCGCCGCGCTCGCGGCGGACGCCCTGGGGCCGGAGCGCGTCACCTGCGTGATGATGCCCTCGCCCTACACCAGCCGCGACAGCCTGGACGATGCGGCGGCGGTGGCGGGGCTTCTCGGCTGCCGCCTGCACGAGGTCGGCATCGGCCCGGCGATGGAGGCCTTCGCCGCGATGCTCGCGCCGCACTTCGCCGGGCTGCCGCCCAACGAGGCGGAGGAGAACATCCAGTCGCGCGCCCGCGGCCTCGCCCTGATGGCGCTGTCCAACAAGCTCGGGCCGATGGTGCTGGCCACCGGCAACAAGTCGGAGATGAGCGTCGGCTACGCCACCCTCTACGGCGACATGTGCGGCGGCTTCGCGGTGCTCAAGGACGTCTACAAGACCGAGGTGTTCGCGCTTTGCCGCTGGCGCAACGCGCACAGGCCGGAGGGCGCGCTCGGCCCCCTCGGACCGGTGATGCCGGAGCGGGTGATCACCAAGCCGCCGACCGCGGAGCTGAAGCCGGACCAGAAGGACGAGGACAGCCTGCCGCCGTATTCCCGCCTCGACGCCATTCTCGCCCGCCTGATCGAGGGCGAGGAAGCGCCGGAAGTGGTGGTCGCCGCGGGTTTCGATGCCGACGAGGTGAAAAAGGTCTGGCGTCTGCTCAATACCGCGGAGTACAAGCGGCGGCAGTCGCCGCCCGGAGTCAAGACGACGCGCCTCGCCTTCGGGCGCGACCGCAGGTATCCCATCACCAACGGTTTCAGGGACTGATTTTCTCCATGGCGGTCAAGGTCCGTTTCGCCCCCAGCCCGACCGGTTATCTGCATATCGGCAATGCGCGCACCGCGCTGATCAACTGGCTGTTCGCCAAGCGCGCGGGCGGTGCGTTCCTGCTGCGCCTGGACGACACCGACGCCGAACGCTCCACCGCGGAATTCGCGCAAGGCATCCGCGACGATCTCGCCTGGCTGGGACTCGCCTGGGACGAGGAGAAAAGCCAGATCGCCCGGCTCGCCCGCTATGCGGAGGCGGGCGAGGCGCTGATCGCGGCGGGGCGGCTCTACGCCTGCTACGAAACCCCGGAGGAGCTGGACTACAAGCGCCGCCGCCAGCGCGCCCGCGGCCTGCCGCCGGTCTACGACCGCGAGGGGCTTGCCCTTTCCGCGGCGCAGAAAGCCGCCTACGAGGCGGAGGGGCGCCGTCCGCACTGGCGTTTCCTGCTCGACCATGAGGAGACCGCGTGGGGCGACATGGTGCGCGGGCATCAGTCCTACCACGGCGCGCACCTCTCCGACCCGGTGGTGCGCCGCGCCGACGGCACCTGGCTCTACATGCTGCCCTCGGCGATCG
This sequence comes from Rhodospirillaceae bacterium, assembly GCA_050253435.1. Taxonomy (GTDB): domain Bacteria; phylum Pseudomonadota; class Alphaproteobacteria; order Rhodospirillales; family Rhodospirillaceae; genus Oleispirillum. The sequence continues at coordinate 3,539 of JBFWJB010000067.1, read as the reverse complement.
ACGACATCGACTTCGGCGTCAGCCACGTCATCCGCGGCGAGGACCACGTCACCAACACCGCGGTGCAGATTCAGATGTTCGCGGCGATGGGCGCGGTCGCGCCCGTCTTCGCCCACGTGCCCCTGATTACCGGGCCGGGCGGGGCGGGGCTTTCCAAGCGCGAAGGCGCGCAGGCGGTGCGCGACTTCCGCGCCGAGGGCATCGAGCCCGCGCCCCTGTGTGCGATGCTGGCGAGCCTCGGCACCGCCGAGGCGGCGGACCCGGCGGCGGACATGGCGCAACTGGTCGAACGCTTCGACATCCGCCACTTCGGCCGCTCGCAGCCGCAGTTCGACCCGGCGGAATTGGCCGCCGTCTCGGCGCGCCACCTGCACGGGCTTTCCTTCGCGCAGGCGCAGGCGCGCCTCGCCGAGGCCGGCCTCGCGGATGCGGGCGAGAGGTTCTGGCTGGCGGTGCGCGCCAACCTTGCGCGGATTTCCGATGCGCGCATCTGGTGGCGGGTGCTGTACGAACCCCTGACGCCCTTGATCGAGGACGCCGAGGTCGCCGCCGCCGCCGCCGCAAGCCTGCCGCCCGAGCCCTGGGACGGCGAAACCTGGGCGGCGCTCGCCGAGGCGGTGAAGGCGAAAACCGGGCGCAAGGGCCGCGCCCTGTTCCATCCCTTGCGTTTGGCCTTGACCGGGCGCGAAAATGGTCCTGAACTGAAGATTCTGCTGCCGATGATCGGCCGGGAGAGGGCGCTTGCCCGGCTTTCCGGACGCACTGCCTGACAAAAAGGAAATCCGACGTGGCGCTCTGCGTTTACAACACACTGACCCGCACCAAGGATCCGTTTGCGCCGATCGACCCCGGCCATGTGCGGATGTACGTGTGCGGGCCCACCGTCTACGACCGCGCGCACATCGGCAACGCCCGTCCGGTGGTGGTGTTCGACACCCTCTACCGCCTGCTCAAGCGGCTTTACCCGCGCGTCACCTATGCGCGCAACATCACCGACGTGGACGACAAGATCAACGCCCGCGCGCAGGAGAGCGGCCGCTCGATCCGCGACATCACCGAGGAGACCGCGGCCTGGTACCACGACGACATGGCGGCCCTGAACGCGCTGCCGCCCGACGTGGAGCCGCGCGCCACCGAGCACATCGCCGAGATGATCGCGCTGATCGCGGTGCTGATCGAGAAGGGCCACGCCTATGCGGCGGAGGGCCACGTGCTGTTTTCCGTCTCCTCGATGGCCGATTACGGCGCGCTGTCGCGCCGCTCCCGCGACGAGATGATCGCGGGCGCGCGCGTCGAGGTGGCCCCCTACAAGAAGGACCCCGGCGACTTCGTGCTGTGGAAGCCCTCGACGCCCGACCTGCCGGGCTGGGAGAGCCCGTGGGGCCGCGGCCGTCCCGGCTGGCACATCGAGTGCTCGGCGATGAGCGGCAAGTACCTGGGCGAAAGCTTCGATATCCACGGCGGCGGCCAGGACCTGGTGTTCCCCCACCACGAAAACGAGATCGCGCAGTCCACCTGCGCCCACGGGCCGGGCACCTTCGCCCGCTATTGGATGCACAACGGCTACCTGATGGTGGACGGCGAGAAGATGTCGAAGTCGCTCGGCAACTTCTTTACCGTGCACGACCTGCTGGCCAAGGCGCCGGGGGAGGCGATCCGCCTCACTCTGCTTTCCACCCACTACCACCAGCCGCTCAACTGGACCGACGATGGGCTCGCCCAGGCGAAGCAGACGCTCGACCGCTTCTATGCCGCGCTGGCGCGGGTGGAGGACGTGGCCCCCGACGCGGCGGCGGCGGAGCCGCACCTCGCTCCGGTGCTTGCGGCGCTGGAAGACGACCTCAACACCCCGGCCGCCATCGCCGCGATGCACGACATCGTCACCCGCCTCAACAAGACGGAAGAGGCGGGCGAGCAGGCGGCGTTGAAATCCGCCCTGCTGCAGGCGGGCGGCCTCACCGGCCTCCTCGCATCGACGGCGGAGGACTGGCGGCGGGGTGCGGGAGTACCCACCTCTGGGTTGGATGATGCAAAAATCGACGCGATGATCGCGGCGCGCGCCGAGGCCCGGGCCTCGCGCAACTTTGCGGAAGCGGACCGCCTGCGCGGGGAATTGGCCGATGCGGGGATCCTGCTGGAAGACGGAGCGGGCGGAACCAGCTGGCGCCGCGGGTGAGAAGGTTTCTCACACCTTCGGATGAGGAGCTGTGGAAAGTCTGGTCAAACCAAGTATGGTATGGTAGCTAAAAGCCGATAAAAATTCATACTTTGGGGTAGGGTGTTGTTTTTCCACGGGTATATCCCGTCCCTCGGGACGGAGGCAGAGGGCGCGCCGTGCCGGGCAGAGCGGCCGCTCGGGAGATACCGACCGTGAACACGCCGGTCGCGACGCCGGCCCTGCCGGAGACTTCCCTGGGGGGAGTTCGCCGTATCCTCCTGGTGGAAGACGATCTGTTGCACGCACGCCTCGCCCAGGTGTTCCTTACCGAGGGCGAAGGGGTGGTTGCGGCCGTCGATGTCGCCGACACCCTCACTTCGGCGCGCGCCTGCATCGCCGAAAACCGTTACGACGCGATCCTTCTCGACCTCGGGTTGCCCGACGGCCGCGGCCTCGACCTCCTGCGCATCGTGCTCTCCGAAGTGCCGGAGGTGCCGGTGCTGGTGCTCACCGCGGAAAGCGACGAGGCGCAGGCCACCGAGGCGGTGCGCATGGGCGCGCAGGACTTCCTGATCAAGGGGCGTCTCGACCGCCGCCAGCTGCGCCGCGCCGTCGCCTACGCCATGGCGCGCAAGCAGGTGCTGCGCACCGGGCTGGCCGAAGGACTGCTGCAAAGCGTGCTCAACGGCACCCACAACGCGGTGCTGGCGCTCACCCCCTTCGGCTTGGACGGTCAGCCGCGCTGGCGGGTGACGCTCGCCAACCCGCCCTGCGAGGCGCTGTTCGGGCGCCCGCTGCGCGAGCTGGAGGGCGCCTGGCTCGATGAGATCGCCCTGACGCGGCCGCTGCCCGGCGTGCCCGAACTGCTCGAAGAGGCGTTGCGCACCGGCGCGGTGCGCCAGCACCAGATCTGCCTGGAGGGCGGCGACGGCGCGGCGCGCTGGCTGCTGCTGGATGCGGTGGCGTGCGCGGGCGGCGTGTCGGTGACGCTGACCGACATCACCTCGATCAAGGCGCGCGAGGACGAGCTGCTGGTGGCGCAGAGCCGCGCGCAGAAGGCCCTGGACGACCGGGTGAGCCTGCTGCACGCCCTGGGGCAGAAGGTGCCCGCCACCCTGGAACGGATCATGCAGCGCCTCGACGGTTCCGCCGCGGCGATCGCCGACCGGCGGGACGCCGCGGGCGCCGAAACCGGCCTTACCGCCGCGCGGGCCGAGGCGGCGGCGCTGCTCTCCGAGGTGGAGGCCCTGGTCAACCAGCGCCAGAGCGCGGGCTTCGCCTATCTCGGCGCGAACTATCTCTCGGTGCTCGAAATCTCGCCCGACCTGGCGGCGGTGGTACGCGCGGACGACGGTGCGCTGCTGTTCCTCAACCGGGTCGG
>JBFWJB010000066.1:0-11001 GCA_050253435.1 Rhodospirillaceae bacterium | reverse complement strand
ACCGGGACGGCCTCTTCGACATCGCCGTCGCCCATGGAAAAATCGCCGCCGTCGCCCCGGAACTGCCGGGCGCCCAAGCCCACGAAGTGATCGACGTGCGCGGCAAGCGGATTCTCCCCGGACTGATCGACACCCACGTCCACGTCTCGCCCTGGATCGGCGGCGGCTGCGGCCACAAGATGCTGGCGCTCGCCGGCGTGACCACCGCGCTCGACATGGCGGGCCCGGCGACCGGGGTGATCGACCTCGCCGCCGCCCACGGCGTCGGCCTCAACATCGCCTGCATCAACTACGTCCGCCCGAAGGATACGGTTTCGACCGAAGACCCGGACACCGCCGAGATCGGGGCGTATCTCGACAAGAGCCTGAAGGAAGGCGCCATCGGGCTGAAAATTCTCGGCGGGCACTATCCGCTGACGCCGGAAGCCTCCGCCCGCACCATCGCGGCGGCGAACGCGCGCGGCGCCTACGTCGCCTTCCACGCGGGCAGCCTCGCTTCCGGCTCCAACCTCGAAGGCGTGCGCGAGGCGTTCCAACTGATCGGCGGCGGCGCCTGCCACCTCGCCCATGTCGCCAGCTATTGCCGCGGCCAAGTGCTCGACTCCCCGGCGGAAGGCGAGGAGGCGCTCGCCCTGCTCCAGGCGCACCCCAACGTCTATTCCGAGTCCTATCTGGCCACCATCAACGGCACCAGCGGCGAGATCATCGACGGCGTCCCGGGCAGCCGGATGACCCGCAAATGCCTGGAGATCGGCGGCTTCTCCCCCGACGAGGCGGGGCTGGAGGCGGCGATCCTCGCGGGCTGGTGCCAGGTCAACGCGGAGGAAGGCGGCCTCATCGGGCTGAGCACCGGGCCGGACGCGGTGGCCTACTGGCGGAACCGCAAAACCGACGTCACCGTCAGCTTCCGCGTCAATCCGCCGGAACCGCGCCTGCGCATCGCCACCGCGAAGCGGCCGGACGGCAGCTTCACGGTCGATTCCATCAGCACCGACGGCGGCGGCATCCCCCGCAACGTCATCCTGGAATTCGGCCTCGCCCTGGTGAAGCTGGAAACCCTGACGATGCGGGAATTCGCCGTCAAAACCAGCCTCAACCCGGCCAAGGCCCTGGGGCTGAAGAACAAGGGGCACCTCTCCGTGGGGGCCGACGCGGACATCACCGTGGTCGACGCCGCCGCAATGAAGGCGGCGATGACCATCGTCGGCGGCCAGTTGGTGATGTTCAACGGCCTCGTCCTCGGGCGCGGCTGCACCATCATCACCACCCCGGCGGGCGCGGCGGCGGTGCGCGACAAGGGACTCGCCGCCCTGGTCGTCGATCCCGCGGCCACCCCTTTCCTGCAAATGCGCCCCTAGCCGCTGCGGTTTCCACCGAAAAAACCGGCGAAGCGCCAAGCGCGCTTCGCCGGTTTCGCGTCTGCGTGGTAATCTCGGGGTTTACCCGGCCGCCGCGAGGAGCGCGTTTTTGTCCGTTCCGTTTTCCTTCGACATGCTGCTGACCTTTGCGGTGCTGGCCGGGGTGCTGGCGCTGTTCGCGCGGGATGCGTACCCGCCGCACCTGGTCGCCATGGGGGCGCTCGCCCTGCTGCTCGCCACGGGGGTGATCGACACGCCCTCGACGCTGGCGCTGTTCGGCAATTCGGCCACCGCCACCATCGCCTGCATGTTCATTCTCAGCGCGGCGCTGGAACGCACCGGGGTGATCGACCTTCTCGGCCGCGCCATCCTGGCTCTGGCGGAAAAGCGCCGCCTCGGCGCGGTGGCGGCGCTGATGGCCGGGGTAGCCGCGGTTTCCGCGTTCATGAACAACACGCCGGTGGTCATCGTCATGGCCCCGGTGGTCATCGCGGTCGCCCGCGAGCTGCAGGACAGCCCGTCGAAATACCTGATTCCGCTGTCCTACATGGCGATCCTCGGCGGCACCTGCACGCTCATCGGCACCTCCACCAACATCCTCACCGACGGCATCGCCACGGCGCAGGGGATGGAGCCGTTCAGCATGTTCGAGATCTCCGGCCCCGGCATCGCCATGGCGGCGGTGGGCGCGGTGTTTCTCGCCACCATCGGGCGGCGGCTGTTGCCCGCGCGCGACACCCTGCAGAACGAAATCCTCGCCGGGGAAGGCCCGCACAAGCGCTTCCTCGCCGAGGCGGTGGTGCCGCCCGGCTCGCCCCTGATCGGCAAGACCCTCAACGAGGTGCGCTTCAGCAGCGAGGCGGACTATGAGGTCCTCGACCTCATCCGCAACGACCGCGGCGCGCGCAACAACGGCTTCGCCAACCTGATGCAGGCGGTGCGCGACCTGCGCGGCGCGCCCGCGGCGGAACACCCGCCGCGGCCGAAATCCACCCTGCGCGACATCCCGTTGCAGGCGGGCGACCGCCTGGTGTTCAAGACCGACCAGTCGGAACTGCTGGAAATCCGCGAGAGCACCGGCATCTCCTTCGAGGCTGGGTCCTATGCGCCGCTGCCGGCGCGCGAGACCACCCTCGCCGAGGGCGTGATCGGCCCCAACTCCCGCTTCGCCGGGCAGACCCCCTCGCAACTGCGGCTGCGCCGCCGCCACGGCAGCTATATCCTCGCGGTGCATCGCGACCAGCGCAACATCACCGCCAATTTCGATTCCTTCCGCCTGCGCCACGGCGACGTGCTGCTGCTGGAAGGCCCGCAGGAGGAAATCGACCGCCTCTTCGCGCAGGAGGACGTGCTGCCGATCACCCAGGTGACGCGCCGCCCGGTGCACAAGGCGAAGGCCGCCATCGCCATCGCCGCGGTGCTCGGCGTGGCCGGGCTCGCCGCCTTCGAAGTGATGCCGATCGCCGGGCTCGCCATCCCCGGCGCGATGCTGGTCATCCTCACCGGCTGCGTGTCGCTGGAAAAGGCCTACGAGGCGATCGAATGGCGCATCCTGATGCTGATCTTCGGCATGCTCGGGGTGTCTCTGGCCATGGAGAAATCCGGCGCGGCGCGTCTGATCGTGGAAACCGCCGCCGACCTGGTGCGGGACTTCGGACCGCTCGCGGTGCTCGCCACCGTCTACTTCCTCACCTCGCTGCTCACCGAAATCATGAGCAACAACGCCACCGCGGTGCTGATGACCCCCATCGTCATCGGCGTGGCGCAGCAGACCGGCATCGAGGCGCGCCCCCTGGTGGTCGCGGTGATGCTGGGCGCATCGGCCAGCTTCGCCACCCCCATCGGCTACCAGACCAATACCTACGTCTACAACATCGGCAACTACCGCTTCAGCGACTTCCTGCGCATCGGCGTGCCGATGAACCTCCTGATGCTCGCGGTGGCAGTGACGGTGATCCCCCTGTTCTGGCCTCTGTGAGCCGCTCGCGGCGAAAAACCAAAACTTTGCGAGGGGACTCGGTCCCCTCGCGCACCCCATAACTTTGGTTTTTGCGCGAAGCGCCATAAGTTCGTGCGGTTGCCTCAGGCACATTACCTGCCGCTACGCGGCGAAAAACAAGTTATGGGAGGCCCGGAGGGACCGAGTCCCTCCGGAAAGTTTTGGTTTTACCCCCTAGTCCAGCGTCATCCGATAGCGCCTTACCGCGATGAACCCGGCGACGAAGAGGAAGGCGGCGATGGCGGCGAGATCGGGGGCGATCGCCCCCCAGCCGCTGCCTTTCAAAAGAATGCCGCGCACGATGCGCAGGAAGTGGGTGAGCGGCAGCGCCTCGCCGATCACCTGCGCCCACTCCGGCATGCCGCGGAAGGGGAACATGAAGCCCGAGAGCATGATCGACGGCAGGAAGAAGAAGAACCCCATCTGCACCGCCTGCAACTGGTTGGCGGCGACGGTGGAGAAGGTGTAGCCCACCGCCAGGTTGGCGGAGATGAACACCACGGTAACGGCGGACAAGAGCGCCAGGCTGCCCATCATCGGCACCGCGAAGATCAGCTTCGCCGCGGCGAGGATGAACACCACCTGGAGGTAGCCGATGGCGACGTAGGGCAGGATCTTGCCGAGCATCACCTCGAACGGGGAGAGCGGCATGGCGAGCAGGGTTTCCATGGTGCCGCGCTCGCGCTCCCGCGTCACCGCGAGGCAGGTCATGATCACCATGGTCATGGTCAGCACCACGCCCATCAGGCCGGGCACGATGTTGAAGGTGGTTTCGCCTTCCGGGTTGTAGCGGCGGTGCACCCGCATCTCGAAGGGCGCCTCCCCCTGCTTCAGCTTGGCGAACGGCCCGGTGAGTTCCCGCGCCGCCGCCGCGGCGGAGAGGCGGTCGAGCGCCGAGAGCGCGTTGGCGGTGGCCGCGGGGTCGGTGGCGTCCGCCTCCACCAGCAGCGCCGGGCGCTCGCCGCGCAGCACCCGGCGGGAGAAGTCCGCCGGAACGGTGACGACGAACTGCGCGTCGCCGTGGGCGAAGGCGTCCTCCACCGCTGCCTCGGTATCGGGGATCAGGGTGACGTGGAAATACTGCGAAGCCTGCATCGCCGCGATAACGGCGCGGCCCACCGACCCGGCGTCGGCGTCGCGCACCGCGGTGGGCAGGTGCTTGGGGTCGGAATTGATGGCGAAGCCGAACAGCATCAGCTGGATCAGCGGAATCCCCACCATCATGCCGAAGGTCGGCGGGTCGCGCCGGATCTGCACGAACTCCTTGGAGATCATCGCCAACAGGCGCGCGCAGGAGAAACAACCGCTCATGCCTTGCCCTCCGCCATGTTGTCGCGGCTGCCCGCCATCAGGTGGATGAAGGCGTCCTCCAGGGTCGGCTCTTCCGGTTCCCAGTCCACCCCTTCCGCGGTGCAGAAGGCATCAAGGGCGGCGGCGAGTTCCGCCCCGTCGCCGCCCGCCACGTGGATCACCGCGCCGAAGGCGGTGGCGGTCTCCACCGCGGGGAGCGCCTTCACCCGCTCAATCAGACCGGGGCCGCCGCCCCGCACCGCCGCGGCGGCAAGGCCCACGCCCGCCACCACCGCGTCCACCGTGCCGTGGGCGAGCAGCCGCCCGTAGGCGATGTAGGCGATGGCGTGGCAGCGTTCCGCCTCGTCCATGTAGTGGGTGGAAACCAGCACCGTCATCCCTTCCGCCGCGAAGCCGTGGATACGGTCCCAGAAGTCGCGGCGCGCCTGCGGGTCCACCCCGGCGGTGGGTTCGTCCAACAGCAGCAGGCGCGGCTTGTGCAGAATGCTCGCGGCCAGGGCCAGGCGCTGCTTCCAGCCGCCGGAGAGGTGCCCGGCCAGCTGGTCGCGCCGCGCGGCGAGGCCCATCCGCTCCATCGCCTCGGCGGTGCGGGCCTTGCGGTCCGGCACGCCGTGCACGCGGGCGGCGAAGTCCAGGTTCTCCACCACCGTCATGTCCTCGTAAAGGGAGAAGCGCTGCGTCATGTAGCCCGCCTGGCGTTTGATCGCCGCCGCCTCGCGGCGGATGTCGAGGCCGAGGCAGGTGCCCTCCCCCGCATCCACCCGCAACAGGCCGCACAGCATGCGGATGGTCGTGGTCTTGCCCGAGCCGTTGGGCCCGAGAAAGCCCATGATCCGCCCCTGTTCCACCGAAAGATCGATGGCATCCACCACGGTGCGCCCGCCGAAGCGCTTGGTCAGGCCGGTGACCGCGATGGCGGCGGTCATTTCGCCGCTCCCGGCGGCAGAATGCGCACCGGCTGGCCGGGGCGCAGTCGCGCCGCGGTGGCCCCATCGGGCGTGAGCTCCACCAGGAAGGCGAGCTTCGCCGCGCCCTCGCGGGAATAGAGCACCGGCGGCGCATAGGCGGCTTCCGACGAGACGAAGGAAACCGCCGCCTTCGCTCCTTCGCCGCAGGCGTCGCAGCGCAGGGCCGCCTGCGTCCCCGCAGGCAGGCGGGCGAGCATGGCCGCGCCGAGATACGCCCGCACCACCACGTTGCCCGGCGGCAGCAGGCGCACCACCGGCTGCCCGGCGGCCACCACCTCTCCGGGGTGGAAGAAGACGTCCTCCACCCGCGCCGCCGCGGGCGCCGCCGCGGTGCGCTCGCCCAGCGCCCAGCGCGCATGCGCCAGCGCCGCCTGCGCCGCGGCCTCCGCCGCCACGGCGGAATCCGCCGCCGCGGTGGCGGAATCGAGCTTCGCCTTCAACTCGGCGGAGGTGCCCTTCAAGCCGCGCTGGCGCAGAAGCTCGATATCCGCCAGCCGCCGCGCCGCCTGCGCCTGGGCGAGCTTCGCCTCCGGCTCCGGCCCGAAGCAGCCGGACAGCGCCAAAGCCGCAATCCCGGCCACACCTCCGCGCAGCAGCATCGCCCTCATCTCCCGCCCTCCGTCCGCAGGCCCCGCCCGATCACCTTCAGCATGTCCTCGGCGAACATGCCGGTGGGCAGGGGCCGGTTGAGCACCCGGCCAAGGCCGTGGTTCCACATCGACAGCGTCAAGATCGGCGCAATCGCGATGAACGGTGTCAGCGGACCCAAATCCTCCGCAAACTCGCCCCGCGCCTGGCCGCGCGCGATGATGCCGGAAACCACGGTCAAACCGCGCGACACCACCTCTCTTACATAGAACTCCGCAATGTCGGGAAAATTGCCCGCCTCGGACAAAACGATGCGCGGAATCGCCCCCGCCGCGCTGCCGCCGACCATGCGCGCCATTTCGGTAATCACCCGCCGCAGCAGTTCCTCCGAAGGTCCGTCGAAGGCCTGCGCCATCGCCTCCATGCGCGACACCGTGGTGAGAATGGTCTCCCGCACCGTCTCCTTGAAGATCTCCGCCTTGGTCGGGAAGTACAGGTACACCCCGGCCTTGGACAAACCCGCCCGCGCCGCGATCTCCTCCACCCGCGTCGCGGCGAACCCCTTCTCCGCGAACAGCGCCAGCGCCGCGGCGATGATCTCCCGCGGCCTCTCGTCCGGCCGTTGCGTCCAGCGTGGCATCGGCGCATCCTCATAAAATAACTGACTGGTTAGTTATATAATGAGCACGGTAGAAAAACAAGGCCAGGGCTCCGCCCGGGCCCGCTGGGGCCACGGACCCCAGAACCCATAGGATTGGTTTTTTACGCGTAGCGCCATAAATGCGGCATGCGGCCGAGGGGCCGCGCCCCTCGCCGCGCGTCAGAAGGCGTAGCGCAGACCGGCGAAGATCTCGTGGGCGCTGAGGTCGGCGCGATAATGGCCGGCGTCGCCGGTCGCGGCGGCGTAGTTTTCCCACGCGCCCTCGCCCAGGTCGATATAGCGGTACGACACGTCAAGGGCGAGGCGGTCGCTCAGGGCGAAGCCGACGCCGCATCCCACCGCCCAGGCGAAGCGATCGATCTCCTGCCCGCGGCTTTCGTAATACGCCGTCGCGCCGGTGGGATATGCGGAAGCGTCCGTGGAATGCCTCGCCCAGCCGATCCCCGCACTGAGAAACGGCGTGAAGACTTTCGACATCTCCCGGAACTCGAAATAGCCGTTGAGCATCAGGGTCTGGGTCGTGGTGTCGATATTGACGTTGTGCGAGCCGTTGTTGGTCGGCCGCTTGTCATGCTGAAACTGCCCGCGGTAGGCATACTCGACCTCGACCCGGAAGGGCGCCTCGAAAGCATACCCGGCGGCGGCGGCGGCGGCCATCAGGGCGGCGGAATCGCTGTGGTCGTAGAAGGAATCGGTCCTCCCGACGAGATCGGACCAGATGCGGTTGGAGGTGAAGCCTTCGATGGAGGTTCCCGCGCGCGCGGCAACGTACGGCCCTGGAGAAGCCGCAAACAGTGGTGACGGAAGATAACAGAGAATGCCGGAGATCACAGCATATATGGATTTTCTTATAATATATCTAAGCACGAATCCCTCTCCGGCAGGCGTGAATACCCCTTCTTTGCTAGACTGATTCGCAACTGGAATCAACCCTCTGCGCGGAATTTGCGGAAAGATTCCATATGGACTTCCGAATCCTTTAGCGGGGCATTCCGGAAATCCGAACCTACGTCAACCGGAAGGGGATGGTGACGCGGAAGGTCAGCGCGGTGCGGTGGAGGTCGTGGGGGAACGGCGGGAACCTGCGCACGCGGTGCAGCAGGGCCTTGCCCTCGCGGTCGAGGACGCCATGGCCGCTTTCGGAGACGAGGCGGGACTCGAGGATTTCGCCGCTGGCGGCGATGCAGAATTCCACGGTGACGTCGCCCTGGTATCCCATGCGGCGGGCGATGTCGGGGTATTTGCGGCTCTGCCACAGCGCCTGGAAGACCATGAGCTTATAGCGGCCGAGCGGCGTGCCCGCGCCGACGCCGCCGCCGCCGAGACGTCCGGCGATCACGCCGCCGCCCTGCCCTGCATCTCCGGTGAGGCCTGCGGCGCCGCCGTTGCCCACGGCGGATGTGGCGGCGGAGGCCGGGGCTGCGGGCGCAGGCGGCGCGGGTTCCGGGGCGGGCTTGGGCGCGGCGGCCACCGGTTTGGGCTGCGGCTTCGGCTTGTGCTTGGGCTGGGGCTTGGGCAGGGCGACCTCCGCCTTTTCCACCGGCTTGGGTTTCGGCGGCTCCACTTCCTTGGGCTGCGGCGCGGGCGCGGGCGCGGCCTTGGCGCCGCCGCCCATGGAGGCCTGGGTGCTGCCGCCGAAGGCCGCGAGTTCGAGGGAGAAGGCCCCTGCGGGCATATCGTTGACCGGGGCGCTGTGGATCAGCGTCAAGGCGATCGCCGCCCCGGCGTGCAGGCCCAGGGTGAGCATCAGGGAAGCGGACCACAGCCGCATTTCCCCGGCGGCGATCATTCCGCCTTCTCCAGGCCGACGAGGGCGACCTTGAGGTAGGCGGCATCGCGCAGGCGGTCCATCACCGCCATCAGGGTGGCGTAGTCCACCGATTTGTCGGCGCGCAGGAAGACGCGGGTATCCTTGGCGCCGCCGGTCTTGGCGTCGAGCGCCGCGCCAAGGCCGGAGAGCGCCACCGGCTCATCGCCGAGCAGCACCGAGGAATCCGCCTTCACCGAGACGAACAGCGGGTCGTCCGGGCGCTTGGCGGGCGGCGCGGAGGAAGACGGCAGATCCACCGGCACGTCCACGGTGGCGAGCGGCGCTGCGACCATGAAGATGATCAGCAGCACCAGCATCACGTCGATGAACGGCGTGACGTTGATCTCGTGGCATTCCGCCAGATCGTCTTCGTAGAGCGCGGCCATTATTCCGCGGCCTCCTGGAAGCTTTGGCCGCGGCGGTCGAAGTCGCGGCTGACGATGCCCTCCACCGCCGCCGAAATGTCGGCGAGCTGCGCGCGGTAGGCGGCGATGACGCGGGCGAGTACGTTGTAGACGATCACCGCCGGGATCGCGGCGATCAGGCCCATGGCGGTGGCGAGCAGCGCCTCGGCGATGCCCGGCGCGACCACCGCAAGGTTGGTGGTGTGCGCCCGCGCGATGCCGACGAAGCTGTTCATGATGCCCCAGACGGTGCCGAACAGGCCGATGAACGGCGCGGTGGCGCCGATCGAGGCGAGAATGCCGGTGCCGAGCGCGATGCGCCTGCCCGCCGCCGCCTCGACGCGGGAGATGCGGGTGGAGACCCGTTCCTTCAGCCCGCCGCAGGACGACCCGGCGGAGAGCCGCACCTCGGCGGCGGCGGCGGCGATCAGCGCGGCGGCGGGACCGCCCGCTGCGGCGCGTTCCGCATCCGCCAGGGTGCGCGTTGCGGCGAGCAGCGCCAGGGCGTCGGCCGCGGCGCGGCGGGCGCGGCGGATCTCCACGGTCTTGGCGATGGCCACCGTCCACGTCGCCACCGAGGCGAGCGCGAGGCCGATCATCACCAACTGCACCACGATGTGGGCGTTGGTGAACATCGTCCACGGCGAGAGATCGTGCGGCACCGCGATGATCGTGCCGGTAACGTCCGCTGTGGTTTCCATGAACCTTCCCCCTTTCTCAGACTGCGGCGCGCAAGCCTGCGCCGCCGCTGACCTCCCACGGCAGCACGAAAAGCTCGCCGCCGTGGCGTCCGACATGAACGGTGACGCCGTAGGCCGCTTCCAGGAGCCCGGGCGTCAACACCTCCTCCGGAGCGCCGTCGGCCATCACCCGGCCGCCGTGCAACAGAACCAAGCGGTCGCAGAAACGCGCCGCCAGCGTCAAATCGTGCAGAACCACAACTACGGTACGCCCCGATGCGGCGGACTGCCGCAGGGTCTCCATGACTTGTAATTGATAATGCGGATCAAGCGCAACAACAGGCTCGTCGGCCAGCAGCACCTCCGGGCATCCGGCCAGCGTGCGGGCCAGCATCACGCGCACCCGCTCGCCGCCGGAAAGGTCGGTTACCGGGCGGCGGCGCAGCGCCGCAACGCCGGTGGCGGCCATGGCGCGCTCCACCGCGGCGGCATCCGCCGCGCCGGGGCGGCCGAAGCGGCTGAGGTGCGGCGTGCGCCCCAGCTCCACCACGCGCTCCACGCTCATCGGCCAGGAGCACGGCGCGCCCTGCGCCAGATAGCCGACGCGGCGGGCGAGCGCCTGCGGCTCCCACGCGGCGAGCCCTTGCCCGCCGAAGCGCACTTCCCCCGCATCGGGGGAAAGGAAGCCCATCATCGTCTTGAGGAGCGTGGTCTTGCCCGCGCCGTTGGGGCCGATCAGGCCGACCATCCCCGCGCCGCCGAGCGCGAGGTCGATGCCGCGCAGCACCGGCCGCCCGCCCAGGCTCACGGCGAGCCCTTCGACGGAGAATCCGGCGGTCTGCGGTATGGGAAGGATCGTCGTCATGGCGTTTTCCCTCACGGCGCGTGGCGGCGGGTCTTGAGCACGAGAACCAGGAAGAACGGCGCGCCGACCACCGCGGTGAGCACGCCGAGCTTGAATTCCGGGTCGGTGGAGATCAGCCGCACGCCGATGTCGGCGGTAAGCAGCAGCGCAGCGCCGCCGAGCGCGCTGGCGGCGAGCAGGCGGCCGGGGCGATGCCCGACCAGGGGGCGCAGCAGATGCGGCACGATCAGGCCGATGAAGCCGATGCTGCCCGCCACCGCCACCCCCGCGCCGACCGCGAGCGCGGTGCCGATGATCAGGAAATAGCGCAGGCGGGTGAGCGAAACGCCGAGGCTCGCCGCGGTGTCCTCGCCGAGG
>JBFWJB010000065.1:0-11011 GCA_050253435.1 Rhodospirillaceae bacterium | reverse complement strand
AGTGAATCACAGCCACGAGTCGCGGTCAATCCCGATTCGCGCAAGAGATTCCAACGAGTCGCACTTTTCCGGCGCGGGCATGAAAAAGCCGGAGCGGTCCCCCGCCCCGGCCTTTTTACGCCTTTTCGGCTCAGCCGAAGATCGCGGCGCCCGCGAACATCGCGGTGTCGCCCAGTTCCTCCTCGATGCGGATGAGCTGGTTGTACTTCGCCATGCGGTCGGAGCGCGACAGCGAGCCGGTCTTGATCTGGCCGCAGTTGGTGGCCACCGCGATATCGGCGATGGTGGAGTCCTCGGTCTCGCCCGAGCGGTGCGACATCACGCAGGTGTAGCCCGCGCGGTGCGCCATTTCCATGGTCTTCAGGGTCTCGCTGAGGGTGCCGATCTGGTTGACTTTGACCAGGATGGAGTTGGCGACGCCGCGGTCGAAGCCCATGGACAGGCGGTCGGAATTGGTGACGAAGATGTCGTCGCCGACCAGCTGCAACTGGTCGCCGAGCGCCGCGGTGAGGCGCTCCCAGCCTTCCCAGTCGTCCTCGGCGCAGCCGTCTTCCAGTGAGAAGATCGGGTAGCGGTCGGCGAGGTCGGCGTAGTAGGCGATCATGCCGTCGGCGTCCAGCGTCTTGCCCTCGCCCGCCAGCACGTACTTGCCGTCCTTGTAGAACTCGCTCGCCGCCGCATCGAGCGCGAGAACGATGTCCTCGCCCGGCAGGTAGCCCGCCTTCTCGATCGCCTTCATGATGTAGGAGAGCGCCTCGTCGGCGGACTTGAGGTTCGGCGCGAAACCGCCCTCGTCGCCGACAGAGGTGGAGAACCCGGCTTCGGAAAGGATCTTCTTGAGACTGTGGAACACCTCGGAGCCTGCGCGCACCGCCTCGGCGATGGAGGGCGCGGACACCGGCATGATCATGAATTCCTGAATGTCGATCGGATTGTTCGCATGGGCGCCGCCGTTGACGATGTTCATCATCGGCACCGGCAGGGTGTGGGCGAAGACGCCGCCGATGTAGTTGTAGAGCGGCAGGCCCACTTCCTCCGCCGCGGCGCGGGCGCAGGCGAGCGACACCCCGAGGATGCCGTTGGCGCCCAGGCGGCCCTTGTTCTCGGTGCCGTCGAGGTCGATCATGGTGCGGTCGATCAGCATCTGCTCTTCCACGTCCATGCCGATCAGGGCGTCGAAGATTTCGCCGTTCACCGCCTCCACCGCCTTCTGCACGCCCTTGCCGCCGAAGCGCGCGGCGTCGCCGTCGCGCAGCTCCACCGCCTCGTGCACGCCGGTCGAAGCGCCCGAGGGCACGGCCGCCCGGCCCAGGGTGCCGGTTTCCAGGAGAACGTCCACTTCCACCGTGGGATTGCCGCGGGAATCGAGAATTTCGCGTGCGGTAATGTCGAGAATCGACGTCATGATGTCCTCGTTTCAGCCAATGCGGATGGGATGAATTTTTGCCAGTTCGTCGAACGCCTTCAAGGTGGCGATGAGAGCGGGCATGTCTTTGAGCGCGATCATGTTGGCGCCGTCGGAGGGCGCGCTGTCCGGGTCCGGGTGCGCCTCGATGAACACCGCGGCGATGCCGAGGGACACCGCGGCGCGCGCCAGCACCGGCGCGAATTCGCGCTGGCCGCCGGAGGAAGCGCCCTGGCCGCCCGGCTGCTGCACCGAGTGGGTGGCGTCGAACACCACCGGATAGCCGGTCTTGGCCATGATCGGCAGGGAGCGGAAATCGGTGACCAGGGTGTTGTAGCCGAAGGAGGCGCCGCGTTCGGTAAGCATGACGCGGCGGTTGCCCGCGCTTTCCACCTTGCCCACCGCATTGGACATGTCCCACGGCGCGAGGAACTGCCCCTTCTTGATGTTGACGACGCAGCCGGTCATCGCCGCGGCGACGAGAAGGTCGGTCTGGCGGCAGAGGAACGCCGGAATCTGCAGAACATCCACCGCGTCCTTGAGCATGTCGCACTGCCAGGGCTCGTGCACGTCGGTGAGCACCGGACAGCCCACGGTCTCGCGCACTTCGCGGAACACCGGCAGCGCCGCCTCCAGGCCGACGCCGCGCTGCCCCACCGCGCTGGTGCGGTTGGCCTTGTCGAACGAGGTCTTGAAGATGAACGGCACGCCCGCCGCCGCGGCCATCGCCGCAAGCTCTTTGGCGCACATCAGCGCGTGCTCTCGGCTTTCCATCTGGCAGGGCCCCGCGATCAGCGCGAGGGGCCGGTCGTTGGCCAGCTTGAGGTCGCCGATCTCAACCGTATAGGTCATGCACTACCCCTGCTTTCCATCACACCAGGCGCGACTGCGCGATCGCCGCCGCGATGAACGAGGTGAACAGCGGATGCGGGTCGAACGGCTTCGACTTCAGCTCCGGATGGAACTGCACGCCGATAAACCACGGATGGTCGGAAATCTCCACGATTTCCGGCAGAACCCCGTCCGGCGAACGGCCGGACACGGTGAGCCCCACCCGCTCCAGCTGCGCGGTGTAGCGGTCGTTCATTTCATAGCGGTGGCGGTGGCGCTCCCAGATGCGCTCCTCGCCGCCGTAAATCTCCGCCACGCGGCTGCCGGGCTTGAGCAGACATTCGTACGCGCCGAGCCGCATGGTGCCGCCGAGGTCGCCGTCGGCGGAACGTTCCTGCACTTCGCCGTCCTTCACCCACTCGGTCATCAGGCCGATCACCGGGTCCGCCGCCGGGCCGAACTCCGTGGAGTTGGCCCCCGCGATCCCCGCGAGGTGGCGCGCCCCTTCCACCACCGCCATCTGCATGCCGAAGCAGATGCCGAAATAGGGAATCCGGTGCTCGCGGGCGAACTGCGCGGCGCGGATCTTGCCCTCGGCGCCGCGTTCGCCGAAACCGCCGGGCACCAGAATGCCGTGCACGTCGGCGAGATGGTGCACCGCATCCTCGGACTCGAAGATTTCGGAATCCAGCCACTCCAGCTTCACCCGCACGTTGTTGGCGATGCCGCCGTGGGTGAGCGCCTCGGAGAGGGATTTGTAGGCGTCGAGCAGCTTCACGTACTTGCCGACCACCGCGATCTTCACCTCGCCCTCGGGCTGCAGCACGCGGCGCACGATGTTCTGCCACACCGAGAGGTCCGGCTCGCGGTCGCACGGCAGATCGAAGTGGCGGCACACCTGCACGTCCATGCCCTGCTCGTGATAGCTGATCGGCACGCGGTAGATCGTCTCGCTGTCGAGGGCGGAGATCACCGCCTCCTGCCGCACGTTGCAGAAAAGCGCGATCTTGCGGCGTTCGCCCTCGGGGATCGGCCGGTCGGAGCGGCAGAGCAGCACGTCGGGCTGAATGCCGACGCTCAAAAGCTCCTTCACCGAGTGCTGGGTCGGCTTGGTCTTGAGCTCGCCCGCGGTGGGAATGTAGGGAAGCAGGGTGAGGTGGATGAACATCGCCCGCTCCTCCCCCAGCTCGTTATGCAGCTGACGGATCGCCTCGAGGAACGGCAGGCCCTCGATGTCGCCCACGGTGCCGCCGATCTCGCAGAGGATGAAGTCCTCGTTGGTGATGTCGTCGGTGATGAACGCCTTGATCGCGTCGGTGACGTGCGGGATCACCTGCACCGTGCCGCCGAGGTAGTCGCCGCGGCGTTCCTTGGCGATGACGTTGGAATAGATGCGCCCGGTGGTGATGTTGTCGGACCGCCGCGCGGCCACGCCGGTGAAGCGCTCGTAATGGCCGAGGTCGAGGTCGGTCTCCGCGCCGTCGTCGGTGACGAACACCTCGCCGTGCTGGTAGGGGCTCATCGTCCCCGGGTCGACGTTGATGTATGGGTCCAGCTTGCGCAGCCGGACCTTGTAACCGCGCGCCTGCAGCAGTGCGCCGAGCGCTGCGGAGGCCAAGCCCTTCCCCAAAGAGGAAACCACACCGCCTGTGATGAAGATGAAGCGGGCCATTGCCACCCTACCCTTTTTTCTGAATTCCGCCCGGACGCAAGGCGGCCTGCACGCATACCTAACGCTCGCCCGATCTCGACATACCCGGCGGGATGATACCACTGAAAAGGCTTATCAAGGAACCCGCGCCTCCGCACCGGCGGAGGCGCGCGCTTTGAAGATCAACCGGTTCGCCGCCTTACGGCTTGGCCGGCGCCGACTCCTGCTTCGGCGCCTCGCCGCCGGGCACCGGCGGCAGGCTGTCCGCGCTCGGCGCGGCAGGCGCAGAGGGCGACTTGGCGGGTTCGGTGGCCGCGGGCTGGGCGGGCTGCGGCGCCATCAGCGCCTTCAGCAGGTCCTCCTCGCCGCGGCTGCGCAGCGTCGCCATCACCGCCAGCAGAATCGACGTCGCCATGAAGCAGACGGCAAGCACCACCGTGGCCTTGGTCAGAAGGTTCCCCGCCGCACGGCCGGAGAGAAAGTTCGCGCCGCCGGAAGCGCCGCCGCCGGTCGCCAGGCCGCCGCCTTCGGACTTCTGCAACAGCACGAGGCCGACCAGGGCGATGGTCAGCAGCAAATGGATCACCAGAACGACGGTCAGCATGTGACGCAAGAATCCCTAAGCAGTGTCCGCGCCGCGAAGCGGACGCGTAATGAGCGCCTTTGTAATCGCAGGCGGCGGCTTTGGCTAGAGCGGATTTTCCGCCCGGGCTCGGCGATCGTGGCAAAACCCGGCGGACGCCTTCCCTTCGCCGGGTTTTCTTCGTAGATTACGGCATCACCACAGCGACGGATGCACGCCGATGGGCCGTTCCCCTGCCTCGCGAAAACCGGACGCCACGGCGCAGGAAGTCCGCAATCTCAAAGGATTCCTCACCCGCTTGACGGTCCTGCAGCCGAAACTGGGCCCGACCGCACAGCGCATCGCTGCCTACGTCCTCGCCAACACCCACGACGTCATCCACATGTCGGTGACCGAACTCGCCGAAGCCACCCGCGCCAGCGAAGGGAGCGTCATCTCCCTGTGCCAGCAACTCGGCGCCACCGGCTTCCAGCAGGCGAAGATCGCCCTCGCGCAGGAACTGGTGCGGCCGATCCAGTTCATCCACGAGGACCTGGATCGCGCCGACGACGTCGGCACGGTGATCGCCAAGATCTTCCACAGCGACATCCAGGCGCTTCAAGACACCCTGAGCGCGCTCGACCGCGAGGCCGTGGCGGCGGCGGTCGGCCTGATCCGCGCCGCCGAGCGGGTCGAGATCTACGGCATCGGCAGCGCCGCCCCGGTGGCCGAGGACCTGCACTACCGGATGCTGCGCATCGGCGTCAACTGCAAGGTGGTGGTGGATTCGGTGATCCAGGCGATCAGCGCGCCGATGACCGGGCCGGAGGTCGCGGTGATCACCGTCTCCCACTCCGGCAGCACGCAGGAAACCTACACCGCGACCAAGCTAGCCAAGGAGGCCGGGGCGAAGACCATCTGCATCACCAATTTCGGCAAGTCGCCGATCCAGGCCTTCGCCGACGTGCTGCTGTTCACCCTGGCGCGGGAGACCCAGTTCCGCACCGAGGCGATGACCAGCCGCATCGCACAGTTGGCGATCGTCGACGTGCTCATCGCCTGCCTTGCCCTGGCGGACTACGACAAGGCGGTGGATGCGATTCACCGGACCCTCGACGGGCTTTCCCTCAAACGCTTCTGAAGGCTTCGGACGCCAGCAGCCCGGCCGGGTCCGCGGCCACCGCCCCGGGATGCGGCCCAAGCAGACAGAAAGGCATGCCGATGCGCCGCGCGCCCAGGCCATCGGTTTCCAGGTTGTCGCCGATCAGCACCGTCTCCGCGGGGGAAAGGCCCAGCCGTTCCAGGGCCCGGCACAGCAGCATCGGAGCGGGCTTGCCGATCAGCTCGTAGTCGCATCCCCCGGTGCAGGCGAGAATCGCCGCCAGCAGGGCGCCGGTCTCCGGATGCACCGCACCGTCCGCCCCCGGTCGGGTGCGGTCCGGGTTGGCGACGACCAGGCGGCTGCCGCCGTTCACCGCCGCGACCACGGAGGACAGCCCGGCATAGTCGAAACCCTCGTCGCAGGCCAGCAGCACCGCGTCCGGAGACCTTTCCACCAGGACCAGCCCGAGTTCCCGTGCCCGGGCGCGTAACGGCGGCGCCGCGACCGCCAGCACCCGGCCCCCCGGATAGTGCGCCGCCACGTACTCGAGGGCGGCCTCCCCCGCGAGAACGATGCGGTGGCTCGGTACCTCCAGGCCGAGACCGGCGAGGTCCGCCGAAAGCGTGGCGGCGGTGCGGCTGGAATTGTTGGAGACGAGAACGAACCGCCCGCCCAGGCGCTCCAGCAGTTCCGCCGCGCCGTCCGTCGTCCGGTCGCCGCGGATGAGGGTGCCGTCCAGATCGAGGAGGAAACCCCGGCACGCCCGCAGGGGGGCCGTTCCGGAGAAGACAGTTGGGGTCATCGGGTACTCGCGCGTTGACGTCTCGAACCTGCCGCGCAGCCTAACTGAGATAGTCTCATTTTTTCTACAAATAAAAATGAGAAAACTTCACGCCACTGTAACAGGAAGCCGACTATCATCCGTCCCACGCCCTTTTGGAAAAACCGGCCTCGGAAACCTCGGTCCAATATGTCCACGCTCAGCATCACCAACGTCTGCAAAAGGTTCGGCGACGTCGAAGCCCTCGGAAACGTCTCCCTCGATGTGGCGGACGGCGAATTCGTCAGCCTGCTCGGCCCCTCGGGATGCGGCAAGACCACGTTGTTGCGCCTGATCGCCGGCCTCGAAACCCTGAGCGAGGGCAGTATCCTCCTCGACGGACGGCGCATCGACTCTCTGGCGCCGTCGCGCCGCGACATCGCCATGGTGTTCCAGAACTACGCGCTCTATCCCCACAAGACGGTGCGCGAGAACATCGCCTTTCCGATCCGCATGCGGGCCGCGTGGCCGGGACGCCTGCCCCTGATCGGGCGTTTCACCGGCGAGGGCCGCCGCCTCACCGGGGAGATCGCCCGGCGGATTCCTCCGATCGCGGAGATGCTGCGCCTCGAACCCCTGCTGGAGCGGCGCCCCGGACAACTCTCCGGCGGTCAACGGCAGCGCGTCGCGCTGGCCCGCGCCATGGTGCGCGACCCGCGCATCTTCCTCATGGACGAACCGCTGTCCAATCTCGACGCCAAGCTGCGCGCCCGCATGCGCACGGAGATCGTCGAACTGCAGCGCCGCCTCGCCGCCACCTTCGTCTACGTCACCCACGATCAGGGCGAGGCGATGACGATGTCGCACCGCATCGTCCTTTTGCGCGACGGCGCCGTACAGCAGATCGGCCGCCCCCTAGACCTCTACGAAAACCCCGTCAACGTCTTCACCGCCGAATTCATCGGCGCCCCGAAGATCAACATCCTGCCCGGCATCGCCGAGGAAACCGGTCTGCGCCTCGCCGAAACGCCGATGGGCGGCCCGCCGGACACCATCGACGGCTATGTCCCGCCGCGCGGCGAGGACCGGTTGTTCGGCATCCGCCCGGAAGCCCTGTCGCCCTGTGCCGAAACGCACCCCGACGCCCTGCGCGGCGAGGTGCGCATCGTCGAGCAGATGGGCAGCGAGGTCCTCGTCTACCTGCGCCTGCCCGCGCGGGACGAGAGAGCCGAGGACCTCGTCGTCCGCCTGTCGCCGCGGGCGGCGCGCGGCATCGCCCCGGGACGCCCCCTGTCGGTCAGGCCGGATTGGGACCAGGTTCTGCTGTTCCATCCGGACGGACGCCGTGCCGGAAACCGGCAGCGGAGGATGGCGGCATGAGCGAGACGCAACGGCCCCTCCTCGCCAAACCAGCCTACATCCTGCCCGCAATGGGATTGCTTCTGGCGTTCTTCATCGTGCCGGTGCTGGTCACCGTGGCGATCGGCTTCACCGACTGGAAGATCGGCGGACCGTTGCCCCATTTCATCGGCCTGGACAACTACGCCGACCTGCTGGGCAGCGCCGAATTCCGCAATTCCCTCGCCAATACCCTCGAACTCACCGCATTGGTGATTCCCGCCTCGTTCGTCCTGGCGCTGCTGCTCGCCCTCGGCGTACGGGCCGCGGGACGCCTGGCCGGACTGTGGCAGACCATCTACTTCCTGCCCGTGGCCTCCACCTTGGTGGCGATGTCCGTGGTCTGGCAATGGCTGCTGCATCCGGAGCTGGGGCTCGTCGCCTGGGCGCTTCAACGTTTCGGTCTCGACGGCATCAATTGGCTGAACGACCCGCAACTCGTGCTCTTCACCATCGGCCTCATCTCGGTTTGGCAACTCGCCGGCTACTACATGGTGCTGTTCCTCGCCGGACTGATGCAGGTGCCTCGCGTTCTTTACGAGGCGGCGGAGATCGACGGCGCGGCCACCGCCTTCGACCGGTTCGCGCACGTCACCTGGCCGATGCTGGGGCCGACCGCCCTATTCGTCCTGATCATCACCGTGATCAAGTCCTTCCAGATCTTCGACGTGGTGAAGGTGCTCACCAATGGCGGGCCGGACCGGGCCAGCGAGATCATCCTCTACACCCTCTATCAGGAAGGCTTCGCCTTTTTCCGCACCGGCCTCGCCGCCGCCATCGCCACGATCTTCTTCGTCTTCATGCTGGCGTTCTCCCTCTACCAGATGCGGGTGTTCGAACGCCGGGTGTTCTACGGATGACCGCGATGCGCCCGCGCACCCTTCTTCTCAACCTCGTCCTCGCCCTCGGCGCCGTGGCCGTTCTCCTGCCCTTCGTCTGGATGCTCAGCCTGTCGGTAAAACCGGAAAGCGAAATCTACTCCCCGGTCGTCCGGTTGCTGCCGCAGCACTGGGACTGGGCCAACTACGCCGAGGCCTTCGCCGTCGGCGAGGTCGGCACCCTTATCCTCAACGGATGGATCGTCACCACCGCCATCGTGGCCCTGCAGTTCCTCACCGTCATTCCCGCCGCCTATGTCCTGGCGCGGGAGGACTTCGCCCTCAAGGGAACCTGCTTCGCCCTGGTTCTCGCGGTGCTGCTGATCCCGCCGCAGGTCACCGCCATTCCGGTGTACCTGATGCTGGGACAGGCCGGGCTGCTCAACACCCGCGCCGCCCTGATCCTTCCCTTCGCCACCAGCGCCTTCGGCCTGTTCCTGATGCGGCAGAGTTTCCGCACCGTGCCGCAGTCGCTGATCGACGCGGCGCGAATGGACGGTGCGGGCGAGTTCCGCATCCTCTGGAGCATCGTGGTGCCCCAGGTCTATCCGGCGCTGGCGGCCTTCGCGGTGTTCTCCGTGGTCGCCCACTGGAACGACTTCTTCTGGCCTCTGATCGCGGTGACCGACCTGGACAAGGCGACGCCGCCGCTCGGCATCGCGATGTTCGCCTCCGAGGAGGGAGGCAACGACGTCGGCCCGATGATGGCCAGCGCCACCCTCATCGTCATGCCCCTGATCGCCGCCTTCCTGCTTGCCCGCAAACGTTTCGTCGAGGGCATCTCCATGACCGGACTCGGCGGTTGAAATCCGGTCCGCCTGCCTGTTGTCGCCACTCGGGAGTAATCGAACATGTCCGTAAAAGGGTTCCTGCGTTTCCTTACCGCCGGTCTGGCCGTTGCGTGCGCTGCCGCCCCGGCCTTCGCCGACGCGCCGGTAACGATCACCGTCGCCTATGCCTACGGCAAGATATTCCGCCCCATACACGCGGATATCGCCAAAGAATTCAATAAACTGCACCCTGAAATTAAAGTCGATCTTCAGTCTCCGGCAGCGAATTACGAGGACCTGGTGCAGCGCACGCTGGCCGGGCTCAACCAGGATGGAGCACCGGACATCTCCTTCCAGGCGGTCAATCAGATCCGACAGTTCGTCGACGCCGGACAGGCCATGGACCTGACTCCGTTCACCTCCGCCGACGCGCGCTGGAGCGCGCCGCACGGCTACTACCCGTCGATGATGGACCTGGGCAAGTTCGGCGGGCGGCAGATGGCGATTCCTTTCGCGATCTCCACGCCGATCCTCTATTACAACGCCGACCTCTTCCGCAAGGCGGGCCTGGACCCCGAGCGGCCGCCGAAGACCTGGCCGGAAGTGCGCGCCGCGGCGAAGAATATCCAGGCGCTCGGCAACGAATACGGCGGCATCTTCTACGACTACCTGATCAGCGGCAACTGGGGCTACCAGGCACTGCTGTTCTCCGAAGGCGGCGCCATGATGAACGCCGACGAAACCAGGGTGACCTTCGCCGACGCCCCCGGCAAGCGCGCCGCCCGTCTGCTCCGCGGCTTCGTCGACGACGGCTCGATGAAGGACTGGACGCGCGCCCAGGGCGAACAATCCTTCATCGCCGGACGGGTCGGCTTCTACGTCTCCACCACCGCCTGGCTCAAGGGCGTGCAGGACAAGGCGCGCTTCGACCTGCGCACCGCCCTGTTCCCGGTGGGCTCCACGGGCCTGCGCTCCCTGCCCTGCGGCGGCAACGGCGCGGTGATCTTCACCAAGGACCCGAAGAAGGCGAAGGCGGCCTACGAATACGCAATGTTCGCCGCCGGACCGGTGGGTACCGCGATCATGGTGCGCAATTCCGGATACATGCCACAGCATGAGAAGGGCGCGGAGAACCTCAAGGACTTCTACGAGGCCAATCCCGACTTCAAGACCTCGATCCAGCAGATCCCCGCGATCGCCAAGTGGTATTCCTTCCCCGGACGGAACACCCTGAAGATCATCGACGTGATCAAGAACTCCCTGCAATCCGTGGTCGCCGGACGGACGAAGCCGGATGCCGCCATGGACTCCGCCGCGGCCGAGGTGACCGCCCTGCTCCACTGAGCCTGCCCTCGCGTGCCGGTCCGGCGGATTCCGGACCGGCTTTTCCTTCGGAGCCGCGTGCCATGAAGATTCTGCATCTGACCGACCTGCACCTCACCGCCGACGGAGCGCCGCTTTACGGCCTTTCTCCCACGGAGCGCCTTTCCACGGTCCTCGCCCACGCGCTCGGTCATCATGCCGACGCGGACCGTGGAGCGCCGCTTTACGGCCTTTCTCCCACGGAGCGCCTTTCCACGGTCCTCGCCCACGCGCTCGGTCATCATGCCGACGCGGACCTGTGCGTGCTCACCGGCGATCTCGCCCACCGGGG
>JBFWJB010000064.1:0-11123 GCA_050253435.1 Rhodospirillaceae bacterium | reverse complement strand
GGCGCCGGCGAAGATCAACGACGTCCTCTTCCAGGACGTGCTGGTGCAATGACCCCGGAAGCGGGCGTGAAAGGGCAAAAGGTCTGATGGCGGAGGACAAGGCACGCAGCGCGGCCGATGAAGACGCCCTGATGGCGGAATGGGAAGCCATGGCCGACGACAAGGACGCCGAGGCCAAGCCGCCCGCCGGCGAGGACGCCGCCGCCGAATGGGAGGCGATGCTCGACGGCGACGGCAAGGAGGGCGGCGCCGACGAGACCGACCTGATGACCAACGTCTCGGGCCGCGAATCCGCGCGCGTGCTGAACCAGGACGAGATCGACAGCCTCTTGGGCTTCGACGGCGGCGCGGGCGGCGAGGACAACCGCTCCGGCATCCAGGCGATCCTCAATTCCGGCATGGTCTCCTACGAGCGTCTGCCGATGCTCGAGGTGGTGTTCGACCGCCTGGTCCGCATGATGTCCACGTCCCTGCGCAACTTCACCTCCGACAACGTCGAGGTGTCGCTCGACAACCTCGTCTCGCTGCGCTTCGGCGACTACCTCAATTCCATCCCGCTGCCCGCGATGCTCGCGGTGTTCAAGGCCGAGGAGTGGGACAACTACGGTCTCCTCACCGTCGATTCCTCGCTGATCTATTCGATCGTCGACGTGCTGCTCGGCGGCCGCCGCGGCACCGCCGCGATGCGCATCGAGGGCCGCCCCTACACCACCATCGAGCGCAACCTCGTGGAGCGGATGATCCACGTGGTGCTCGCCGACCTCTCCGCGGCGTTCGACCCGCTCTCCCCGGTCGCCTTCCGCTTCGACCGGCTGGAGACCAACCCGCGCTTCGCCACCATTTCGCGCCCCTCCAACGCCGCGATCGTCGCCAAGCTGCGCATCGACATGGAGGACCGCGGCGGCCGCCTCGAGCTTCTGCTGCCCTACGCCACCCTCGAGCCGGTGCGCGAACTGCTGCTGCAGATGTTCATGGGCGAGAAGTTCGGCCGGGACTCGATTTGGGAAATTCACCTCGCCGAGGAGTTGTGGCAGACCGAAGTGGAGCTGGAAGCGGTGCTGGACCAGCAGTACCTGCCGCTCTATTCCGTCCTCAACATGGAGGTCGGCACCCGCCTGATGTTCAACGCCACGCCGGACTCGCGGGTGGTGATGCGCTGCGGCGACGTGCCGATGTGGGGCGGACGCATGGGGCGCAAGGGCAACCACATCGCCATCTGCCTCGACGAGAAGGTCAAGCGCAAGCGTAACTGAGACACCGGGAAGGATAGTCCGCCATGTCACCCTCCATGCTGCTCGATGTCGTCATCGTCGCGCTTCTGGTGCCGACCATCGTCTATGCGGTGATCCTCAACCGCAAGCTGGAAGGGCTGCGCCGCAACCGCGACGAACTGGCCAAGATGATCGCCGCCTTCCAGGACGCGACGGTGCGCGCCGAGGCGGGCATTCCCAAGATGAAGAAGGCGGTGGAGGAGGTGGGGGCGACCCTGCGCGACTCCATGGAGCGGGCGCAGACCCTGCGCGACGACCTCGCCTTCATGAGCGAGCGCGCGGACTCCATGGCCAACCGCCTGGAAGCCCACCTGCGCGAGGCGCGCGGCGCGTTCCGCCCCGGCCTCAACCTCGATGCCCCGGCCGCAGCGGCGCCCGCCGACCTGCCGGAGCCGCTGGGCATGGACCGGGTGCGCGAGATCGGCGAGGGCGCGCGCGTCGTCGGCGGCATCGCGCCGGGGCCGACCCTGCTCTCCGCCCTGCTCGCCGATGAGGCGGCGGGCTTCGACGGGCGCGAGGACGAGCGTTCCGAGGCGGAGCGCCAGTTGCTGCGCGCCATCCGTGCGTCGCGGTAGGGGAGGACAGGAGTAGTGGGCCGCAAAACCGCATCCCCCCGCCCGGCTACGGCGCGTTTCCGCCTGTTGCCGCTGTTCATTCTCGCCGGCGCCCTGATGTTCGGCGCGCGCGTCGGCAGCCTGTGGCAGCGCGGCACCGGGCACCAACCCGAAACCGCCGCGGCGATCGAGCAGCCGTTGATCGTCGCCCCGGCGCTGGCGCAGGGCGCGCAGCCCGAGGCCAAACCCGCCGCGCCCGCCGCCGAGCCGCTTTCCGGGATGAGCGAACCCGCGGGCTTCTCGCAGTCGGAGATCGAAGTGCTGCAGAGCCTCGCGGCGCGCCGCGAGGAACTGGACAAGCGCGAGCGCGAGCTCGACCAGCGCCTCGCCGTGCTGTCCGCCGCCGAGGCGCAGATCGACGCAAAGATTCAGAAACTGCGCGAAATCCAGAAGACCATCGAAGGCCTGCTCGACAAACACCAGGAGCAGGAGGACAAGAAGATCGAAAGTCTGGTCAAGATTTACCAGGCGATGAAGCCCAAGGATGCGGCGCGCATCTTCGAGCAGATGGACATGCCGATCCTGATCCGGGTATTCAAGGGCATGAAGGAACGCACTTCGGCCGCGATCATGGCGGAAATGACGCCGGACCGCGCCAATGCGGTGACCACCGAACTTGCCACCCAGACGCAGTTGCCGCCAGATCTGGCGGGCGACGCGGGGGTGAAGAGATAGTATGGAGAGAACCCGCCACGCCACGGAAAAGGCTTGCGTCCGTCCTGCCGTTTACTTTATACCCCGACGTCACGTCTTTGTTTTGGTATGATGATTTTCTAGTACCGGCGGAAATCGCCGCCCCCTTCGGGAGAGGGTTCAATGGCCGTTGACAAGAACATGCGCGTCCTCATCGTCGATGACTACAAGACGATGCTGCGTATCATCCGTAACCTGTTGAAGCAATTGGGTTTCAACAACATCGACGAGGCGACGGACGGCAGCATGGCATTGCAGATGCTGCGCTCCGGCAATACCTATGGTCTGGTCATCTCGGACTGGAACATGGAGCCGATGACCGGGTTGCAGCTGCTGCGCGAAGTGCGCGCCGACGCTCACCTGAAGAGTCTGCCGTTCATCATGGTGACGGCGGAAAGCAAGACCGAGAACGTCATCGCCGCGAAGCAGGCGGGCGTTTCCAACTATATCGTCAAGCCGTTCAACGCCGAGACCTTGAAGACCAAGATGGCGAGCGTGCTGGGCGACTTCTAAGGTTTTGCGGTCGCTGTCCGAAGGGAACGCGCGATGAGCCACGACGACGCCGAAACCGCCCTGCAGAAACGCCTCGACATGATCCGCGCCGCCCGCGGCAACGCGGTGCCGCTCGAGGACGTGGCCGAGGTGGTGCGCGCTATTCTCGACACCATGACCGGTGAGATTTCCGCCAGCGAGCTGCGCGTCTACGGCGAGCTCGAGGCGCTGGCCGAGGTGATCCGCAAGACCAAGCAGGAAATCGCCGACATCCGACCCGACGAGATCAAGGACGACTTCCTCCCCACCGCCGCCGACGAGCTCGACGCCATCGTGCAGTCCACGGAAACCGCCGCCAACACCATCCTCGACGCGGTGGAGGCGATCGAGGCGGTGATCCCCAACGTCGATGCCGCGGCGGGCGAGGCGCTCTCCAACGCCACCATGCAGATCTACGAGGGCTGCAACTTCCAGGACCTCACCGGCCAGCGCATCTCCAAGGTGGTCAACACCTTGAAGCAGATCGAGGAACGGGTGAACACCCTGGTTGCCGCCTTCGGCGAGGAGATCGAGCAGGTCCTGAAGGGCGAGGACGGCGAGGCCGCCGCGCCCGCCGCGCTCACCCGCGAGGATGCGGACCTTTTGAACGGGCCGCAGCATCCCGAGGCGGCGTCGAGCCAGGACGAAATCGACGCGCTGCTGGCGAGCTTGGGCTGAATGCCGGCCGCCCGGTGCGTCTGACCGGAAATCCGGAGCGTGGGGGTCATGCCGGGCGCTGTCTTCGAGGATCGTGAGTGGGTGGAAAGGCCGCAGGAGCCCCGGCGCGACGGTTCGGTTGCGCTGTTCCTGTCGCTTTATCTGCTGCTGCTCGCCTTCTTCATTCTCCTGGTGGCGATCTCCAACGGCGAGAACGTGAAAAGCCGCGAGATTCTGGAAGGCGTGAGCTCGCAGTTCGCGGCGCAGCGCGCGCCGCGCGAGACCGCGAGCTTCACCTCCGATATCGGCGCCTTCGTTTCCCCCTCCGCCTTCATGAACCGCGTCACCGAGGTCTACGAGACCGCGATCCCCGCCGCCAAGGTCACCAAGATCGGTTCCGGACGCCTGATGGAGCTGCGCTTCCACGTCGATTCCCTGTTCGAGCACGACACCGACACCCTGCGTCCGGCGCAGCGCCGCGCCATCGCGCAGCTGGTTTCCTCGCTGTCCGCGCCGCCGCCCGGCCTGCGCTACGAGGCGGAGGCGATCTTCTCCGTGCCCGCCGGGGCCGCGCTGCCGGTGGCGGAGGACCGCGCGATGCGCCGCGCCGGGGTGATCGCCCGCGCCTTCGTCGAGCAGGGCGCGCCGCGGACCGCGGTTTCCGCGGCGCTGGAGGAGGGCGACCCCACCCAGGCGCGCCTGATTTTCCGCGTCGTCGAGGACAAGACGGAGGGCGCGCAATGACCGGCCGCAACGCCCTTCTCGATTGGGAAGGCGGCGTGCCCGAGGCGCAGCCGCCGGAGGGCACCTCCACCGCCTGGATGCTCACCTTCGCCGACCTCGTCTCCCTGATGCTCACCTTCTTCGTGCTGCTGTTCGCCGTCTCGGGGGTGAAGGTGGACCGCTGGCAGGAGGTGGTGGACACCCTGTCGCGCAGCCTCAACCCGGCGATCGATGCGGCGAAGAGCGGCTCCGCGCTGAAGAACATCGAACAGGTGGAGGTGCGCCGCGCCACCTCGCTCACCTACCTCGCCAGTCTGTTCGAGGCGCTGGCCGCCGACACGCCGCAGCTTGCGGGCACCTCGGTGCGCCTGCTCGACGACCGCCTGGTGCTGTCGCTGCCCGCGCCCGCGCTGTTCGCCCGGGGCGGCACCGCGCTCACCGCCGCTGCGCGCCCGGTGATGGGCTCGATCGGCGAGGTGCTGAACGGCCTCACCAACCGGATCGCGGTGGCCGCCTATGCCGCCCCGGCGGCGGAAACCGAGGCCGCCTACCGCTCGGGCTGGGAGTTCTCGCTGGCGCGCGCGGGCGCGGTGGCCAACTTCCTGAAGAGCGTCGGCGTGACCCAGCCGATCCGCGTCTACGGCATGGGCGAGGCGGCGCACGCGCCGCCCAGCCTCGACATCGTCATCCTGCCGAGCTGGAGACAGCAACCGTGAGCCGCCTCCGCCCCCTGCTGCGCCTGGTCCTGGTGGTCTGCGCCGTGCTGCTCGCCGCGCCTGCGGCGTTCGCGCAGAGCGTCGAGATGCGCGCCGGGGTGCACGAGGGCTTCGGCCGCATCGTCTTCGAATGGCCGCAGCGCACCGAATACAGCGCGCGCATCGCGGGCGACCAGATGATCGTCACCTTCGGCAGCGCCGTCGCCTCCGACCCCGCCGCCCTGGTGCCGCGTCTGTCCGCCTATCTGCGCGCCGCGCGCCGGGAAGACGGCGGACGCCGCCTCGTCTTCGACCTCGCCGGGCGGCATACCCTGCGCGCCAGCCGCTACGGCAATTCCGTGGTGCTCGACCTGCTGCCCGCCGCCGCCCCGGCTGCAAACGCCTCTCCGGCTGTGGTGCCGGTGCGGGTCGGCATGCATACGGGCTTCGTCCGCCTCGTCTTCGACTGGACGCGCCGTCCCGGCGTATCCATCGATCTGGCGGACGGCCGCGCGGTGATCCGCTTCGACGCGCCGGGCCGCATCGATCTGGCGCGTCTGCGCGGTCTCCTGCCCGAGGCGATGCGCAGTGTCCGCGAGGACGGCCGCGCCCCGCTCGCGGTGTCGCTGCCCGCCGCCGCGGCGCCCAAATCCTTCCGCACCGGCGCGGGCGGCATCGCGGTGGACGTGCCCACCGCCCCTGCGGCGGCCAAACCCGCGGCGGAAAAACCCGCCGCCAAGCCTGCCGAGAAACCCGCGGCCAAGCCCGCCGCGCCCAGGCCCGCCGCCGCCAAGCCCGCCCCGGGCGAGCCGCCGCTGCCCGCCACCGCGCCGGTGGGCGCGGTTTCCACCGTGCCGCCGACGCCGCCCACCGGCCGCATCGTCAGCCTCAGCTTCGCCTGGGACCAGCCCACCGGGGCGGCGATGTTCCGCCGCGGTGGTTACGTCTGGATGGTGTTCGACCGGCCGCAGACCGCCGACATCTCGCTGATGCGGCGCATGGGCAAGGGCGTGATCGAGGACATCGAGCAGATCCCCAACGCCCGCGCCACCGTGGTGCGCGCCCTGGTGCCGCCGAATTACAACCCCAGCCCGCGCCGCGAGGGCCTGCTGTGGATCGTCGATTTCATGGTGCAGCCGCTGCGCCCGACCCAGCCCATCGAGGTGATGCCGCAGCTCAAGGCCGCGGGCGGGGCGCGCCTGTTCCTGCCGGTCAACGAGGGCGGCAACCCGATCTCCTTCACCGACCCGGAAATCGGCGACACCCTGTGGGTGGTGCCGGTGATTCCGCTCGGCTCCGGGGTTTCTCCGGCGCGCCGTTTCGTCGATGCGGAGATGCCCGCCACCGCCCAGGGCGTGGTGGTGATCCCGTATGCCGACGAGGTTTCCGTCGCCACCAGCCGCAACGGCGTGGACATCACCCGCAAGGGCGGTTTGCGCCTCTCCGGCGAGGCGGGGGAGGCGGTGGCGCTGGCCGAACCGGCGGGCGGCGGCATGTCCAAGGTGTTCGACTTCAAAAGCTGGATCCGGGGCGGCGAGGAGCATTTCACCGAGGACGAACGCAAGCTGTTCGACCGCGTCGTCGCCGCCTCCGACGACCGGCGCAACGCCGCGCGCCTCGACCTTGCGCGTTTCTATCTGGCGCAGGATTTCGGCGCGGAGGCGCTGGGCGTGCTCGGCGTGATCGCCAAGAACGACCCCAGCCGCCGCGACCAGCCGGACTTCCTGGCGGTGCGCGGCGCCGCGGAATACCTGGCGCACCGCCCCGAGGAGGCGGTCAAGGACCTCGGTCACGAAACCCTCGGCGGCTCCGGCGAGGCGAAGTTCTGGCGCGCGCTCGCCGCCGTCGCCGCCGGGGACAAGGACGCCAAGGCCGAGGCGACGCTGGTGATCCGCGCCGGCGCGCCGCTGTTGAAGGATTATCCGCCGTCGCTGCGCGCGCGCATCGCGCTGGCCGCCGCCGAGGCGATGGCGGAGGCGGGAGACGACGTCGGCATCCGCAACTTCCTCGACATCGCCAAGCGCGACGATGCGCCGCCCGCCGAGCAGGCGGAGGCGCTCTACCTCACCGGACGGATGAACGCCACCTCCGGCGCGCTGGAAACCGCGATCGAGAACTGGCAGAAGGCGGAAGACATGATGGTGCGCCCGTTCCGCGCGCGCGCCGCCTTCGACCGTATCGTCCTGATGCGCAAGATGGGCAAGATCACCGACGCCGAGGCGATCGACGGCCTCGACCGCCTGCGCTTCGCCTGGCGCGGCGACGACTTCGAATACAACCTGCTGACGACCCTGGCGCAGATGGACCTCTCCGCCAAGCGCTACGGCGAGGGTCTGCGCGTGCTCAAGCAGATGGTCAGCTACTTCCGCGACAAGCCGGGGGTGAAGGACATCACCGAGCTGATGCGCACCACCTTCCGCGAGCTTTATCTCAACGGCCGCGCCGACGACATGCCGCCGGTGCGCGCCATCGCCCTGTTCGACGAGTTCCGCGAGCTCACCCCGCCCGGGGCGGAAGGCGACGAGATGATCCGCAAGCTCGCCGACCGCCTGGTCGCCGTCGACCTGCTGGACCAGGCCGCGGCGCTGCTCGACCATCAGGTGGAAACCCGGCTCTCGGGCGCGGAGAAGAGCCGCATCGGCACGCGCCTCGCCCTCGTTCACCTGTTCAACCAGAAGCCCGCGCTCGCCCTTGCTGCGCTCAAGAAGAGCGAAACCCCGGAGATGACGCCGGAGATGCGGCGCCAGCGCGAGCAACTGCGCGCCCGCGCGCTCGCCGATCTCGACCAGCCGGACAACGCGCTCAAGGTGATCGCGAACGACAACAGCGACGACGCCAACCTCCTGAAGGCGGAGATCGAGTGGCGGCGCAAGAACTGGGCGGGCGCGGCCGACGCCCTGTCGCGCACCGTGCACGCGCCGGAGCCGGGCGCGCAGATGCCGCCCGCGATGCGCCAAAGGGTGCTGCAGTGGGTCACCGCGCTGCGCCTCTCCGAGCAGCGCCGCGAGATCGCCCAGGTGCGCCGCGACTACCTGCCGTTCATGAACGCGACCCCGGAATACGACGCCTTCAATCTTCTCACCAACCGCACCCAGCCGGGGCTGATCGACATGGCGGCGGTGGAGGAACAGATCAAGCAGGCGGAAAAATTCCGCTCCTTCATGGGCGAATACAAGACTCGCACCAAGGCCGGAGGCTTGAGCGCAATCAACTGATTGCGGCCAGGGGCCATCCATGGCCCCGGGGGGGGATGCCCCTACAAGGCATGGTGCGGATGATATTTTTCTTGCATTCCGCCCCCCCATGCCCCACAACACCGCTTCCAGAAAAATCTGGTCCATCTGCTGGTTAGGAGTGGGGAATCATGCAACATGCTTCTCTCGCGACCCAACTGGGGATGAACTCGGAAGCGGTTCTGAGAGACTCCCAAAATGGTGCGCGTAACAACACCGCGGCGCGGTCCGCGGGGGCCCGTCTGTGGCCGTCTGTCGATAACGACAACGACTATTTTGTGGAGCGAAACGGCGTCAAATTCGCCGGGACGCACTTGATCGTCGATCTGTGGGGGGCGACCAACCTCGATCGCCTCGCTCTCATCGAGGAAACGTTGGAAACCGCGGCGGAAGAGGCCGGGGCGACCATCCTCCACACCCATCTGCACCACTTCACGCCCAACGGCGGCGTGTCTGGCGTGATCGTCCTGGCCGAGAGTCACATCTCGATTCACACCTGGCCGGAACGCAACTATGCGGCGCTCGACATCTTCATGTGCGGGTCGTGCGACCCGTACCGATGCCTGCCGTTCCTGCGCGAGGCCTTCCATCCCGAACACGTTACGCTGAACGAGCATAAGCGCGGGATGACCACGTGGTAGCGGGTCGCTCGGGCTATGCCGAAACCCTGCACGCCCACTGGCGGCAGGAGTTCGGCGACGTGCGGATGCTGCACGCCGAGACCACGCCGTTCCAGAAGCTGGAGGTCTTCGAAACCCCCGGCTTCGGAACGGTGATGGCGCTCGACGGCGTGATCCAGACCACCACCGCCGACGAGTTCGTCTATCACGAGATGATGGTCCACCCGCCGATGCTGGCGGCGGGTGCGGCCAAACGCGTCCTCATCATCGGCGGCGGCGACGGCGGCTGCCTGCGCGAGGCGCTGAAGCACCCGGTGGAGAGCGTCACCCTGGTGGAGATCGACGCCGCGGTGATCGCGGCGTCCAGGCGCTTCCTCCCCTCGCTTTCCGCGGGCGCGTTCGACGACCCGCGGGCGCGCGTCATCGTCGGCGACGGCCTTGCCTTCGTCGCCGAAACCACCGAGACCTTCGACGTCGTCCTGGTCGATTCCACCGATCCGGAAGGTCCGGGCGAGGTGCTGTTCACCGAGGCCTTCTATGCCGACTGCGCCCGTGCGCTCGCGCCCCATGGCGTGCTCGTCACCCAGTGCGGCGTGCCCTTCCTCCAGCCAGCGGGCGTCACCGCCAGCTTCCGCCGCCTTTCCGCCGCCTTTGCCGACGTCACCTTCAGCGTTTGCGCGGTGCCCACCTACGTCGGCGGCCTGATGACGCTCGGCTGGGCGTCCGGCGACCCCGGCCTGCGCAGGCTCGGCGTCGAAAGCCTGCGCATCCGCGCGCAGGCCGCGGGCCTCTCCACCCGCTATTACACCCCAGAGGTTCATCTGGCGGCTTTTGCGCTGCCGGGGTACATTCAGGAGCTTTTGGTCCCCTGAACCGCGCATCAGACGCGGGCAGGCAGGGAGGCATCGTCCCAACAAGAATGCGAAGAAGACTCAAGGAGATTTTAGATGCTGCATAAATCCATTTTCGGCGGCGCCTTCCTCGCCGCATGCCTGATCGCGGGCCAGGCGCAGGCCGAAACACTGGTCGCCATCGCCGGGCCGATGAGCGGCCAATACGCCTCTGCCGGAGACCAGATCAAACAGGGCGCGGAGCTCGCGCTCGCCGACATCAACGCCAAGGGCGGCGTGCTCGGGCAGAAGCTCAAGCTGGTGGTCGGCGACGACGCCTGCGACCCCAAGCAGGCGGTCGCGGTGGCCAACCGCATGGTCACTTCCGGCATCGTCTTCATGCACGGCCACTGGTGCTCCAGCTCCACCATTCCGGCCTCCGACATCTATAACGAGGCCTCGATTCCCATGGCCACGGTGTCGACCAATCCGAAGGTCACCGAGCGCGGGCTGAAGAACATCTTCCGCATCATGGGCCGCGACGACCAGCAGGGCATGGTCGCGGGCACCTACATCGCCAAGCACTACGGCAAGAGCAAGGTCGCCGTGGTCGACGACAAGAGCGCCTACGGCAAGGGCCTGGCCACCGAAATGGCCAAGGCGCTGGTCGCCGCGGGGGTGAAGCCGGTGATCGAGGAATCCATCACCGCAGGCGAGCGCGACTATTCCAGCCTGGTCACCAAGCTCAAGGCCGCGGGCGTCAAGGTCATGGCCTTCGGCGGCTATCATACCGAGGCCGGGCTGATCGTCCGCCAGGCCAAGGAGGCGGGCCTCGACCTCCTGGTGATGGGCGGCGACACCATGACCAACTCCGAACTCGCCAGCATCGCGGGCAAGGCGGTCAACAACGTGCTGTTCACCTTCTCGCCCGATCCGCGCAAGAACCCCGGCGCGAAGGCGGTGGTCGCGGAATTCCGCAAGAAGAACATCGAGCCGGAAGGCTACGTGCTCTACGCCTACGCCGCGATGCAGCTGTTCGACCAGGCCGCCACCAAGGCGAAGAGCGTGAAGTACCAGCCGCTGCGCGACGCCATGGCCTCCGGAACCTTCGATACGGTGATCGGCCCTCTCTCCTTCAGCGACAAGGGCGACCTCAAGGTACCGGGTTTCGTCGTCTATCGCTGGAAGGACGGCAAATACGATTCCGTGGAGTGATCCACACCGCGTCAGCCAGGAAAAAGGCCGGAGATGCTCCG